>NZ_JBEPPO010000007.1:0-259759 GCF_040547365.1 Pseudarthrobacter sp. PvP090 | reverse complement strand
CCGCCCTTGGCCGGGGATTCCCGCCGGGCCAGGGCGATCTGCGCGCCGACGCCGGTGCCGAGCTCCGCCGCGGGCATCCCGGCGTCGGCCTGTTCACGGCGCTGCAGCAAATCCAACGTGACGGCGAAGCGGGCCTGCGACGCGGCCGCAGCGGACTTCACATCTTCCATTTCCCGGAGCTGGCGGATCAGTCCGGCACTGTCCCGGGCGGGCCGGACAGCGGCGAGTGCCCGGGCCACGTCCATGACCGTCACCTGTTCTGGCTGAGCCTCGTCGGGCCCCTGATCGCCGTCCATGGAATCACGCTATCGGGCACCTGCGACAAATTCCGGCGCCGCGGCATGCGGGAGAATAGGACCCATGAGCGATGCCGGCGATTTCATGGATCTTGCGCTTCAGCGTGAGTCCTCGTGGAGGCGCGCCGAGGAAGCCGAGGCACGTCACGGCGGCGGCCACCGCTACTACGGGGCCTCGGTCGGGGCCGTGCGGGGAACGGTCCGCGATGCCCTCCGCCGCCACCCGGGAATGACGCACGATGACATCACCGCCCTCAGCTCCGAGTTGTGGGAGGTGCCCGTCTTCGAGCGGCGCCTCGCCGGCGTCGTGCTCCTGCAATCCTGCGTCCGCCTGCTGACGAACACAGACCTGACCCGGATCGAGGGCTTCGTGCGGAGCGCACGGCTGGGCGCCCTCGTCGATCCGCTCGCCATCGACGTCGTTGGCCCGCTGATCGAGGGGCTCGACGTGGTCGGCAGGGTGCGCGCGGACAGTGTCCTGGACCGGTGGGTGCGGGATCCCGACGGCTGGCTGCGCCGCGCTGCCCTGCTGTCCCCGCTCCGCGCGCTGCGTGCCGGCGCGGGCGACTGGCCCCGGTTCGTGCGCCACTCCCGCCTGGTGCTGGAATCGCCGCCCCGGCTGAGCCATGAGGGCGACGGCGACGCCCTCGCCGCCGCTGCGGTCTCCGTCGTGCTCGCCGAGACCGCCAAGCATCGGCCCGAGCTGGAATTCTGAACAGCCGACAACACGGGGCATTGTCTGTTCATTCGGTTGCAACTGTGCGGCGTTCGCCGAGGCTTTTCCATGACAATTTAGGCATCGAATTCTTTTCACGGCCTATTTTCGGGCTCCATTCCCGTCAGCGGCTATTCTTCCTTCTCAGGAAAAGTGGTTCGCGACGTAACGGGTTTAAAGGTGCACAACACCACTAGTTCCGGGGATGACGTCCGCGGTCCGTACCCGGGTATGCACGCCTTTTGGGTTCCGCCGGAGGCGCAGTAAATGTCACGGAAAAGCTTGTCTCGTGGCCGGATTAATCCACCTAAGTTCCTGCTTAGACGTCGAGCTGCGTGGCAATGTTGCCGTTCGCCGCTTATGCCGTGGCCGTCCCCTATATGCTGTACGCTTCATTTCTCCGTGGCGTCATCGAAACGACGTTTGCAATGAGTCAAAGTTCCGTCGGTGATTCGGCAGCGGACGGTCACCCGGGACCGCTGTCGGATTGGGATCGGGCTTAGTTTCCAGGCCGGCGTTCCACCACGGCATAGGCTCTTTCGTCGAAGAACTCCCAGTCGGTGATAACCATGAAACCGAGGGCGTCCACGCGGTCGTTCAGGACATGCACGTCGAAGCCCCCGTCGCGGGGCTCAGCGTCCCAGGTGAGGACATGGACTTCCCCGTTTTCCAGCACCAGCAGTTCGGTGTTGACATTGAAGTCCTCCGGCGGCTGACTGCTTAGCTGGCAGATGGCGACACAGTGCCTGGGGACGTCGGGACTGTTCATTTTTGGGCCTCCGCTTCGGGGGAACGGTGATGGCATCATCCTATGCCTGGGTCTGCGTCCCGCCAGCGTTCTGGCCCCGCGTCCGGCCAGCGCCGGGACTGCGGGTGGCGGGCCTTTCGGACGTCGGCAACCAACGTCCGCCGTGACCTCGATGTGACACTCCGTGATCATTCCGTTACCGTTGTTAGGTGCCTGTTGTTTCCGAGACGGGCTCTCCCCAGCCGATTGCCTAACTCTGCCGCGGCCTGGGGATAACTCGCAGCAACGTCCGGCAGAGACGGGGAAACCACATTTGACCCGCTGTTCTCCAGGGGTCTTGGGGTGAAGCCGCACGGCCCGCCATGATCGGGCCAGCGTGCGGCCGGGTGCCTCCCATCCGAATCCGACAGCTCACCTCGCAGGCATTGGGAGAGGCTCCTTTTAATGATTTCCAGCAATACCCGTGCGCCCAAACACGCCGCCATTCGCACCAACCGCCGCACCGTCGGCACCATCGGCCGCCAGGCTGCCGTCCTCGTTGCCGCTTCCGGAATGGTGCTCAGCGGCGCCATGGCCGCCAATGCAGCCGATGCACCGACCGAGCGTGACTCCGCCCCGGCGTCGTCCGTTGACGTCACGGGCCAGGTGTCCGCCCCGGTCCTGGCGGACTCCGCCGTCCAGATCACTTTCGAGCGCCCGGCCGTTGAGACTGCCCCGGCGCCCGTGGTCGAGGTGCCCAAGCCCGTAGCCGCTCCGGTGGCCCCGGCCCCCGCTGCCGCCGCCAAGGCGACAGTGAAGGTCCAGGCAGCACCCGCCCCCGCCGCTGCTCCGGCAGCCGGTGGGGTCAATGCCACCCTGCTGGCCGTCGCGTACGGCCAGATCGGCATCACCCAGGACTGCACCGCCATGGTGGAGAAGGCCCTGAACGCCTCCGGCATCCCGGTGGGCAACATCGGTCCGATGGCCTTCATGAAGTATGGCAAGGTCGTTGCCGCTCCCCAGCCCGGGGACATCATCGTCCAGTCCGGCCACGTCGCCATCTACGCCGGCAACGGCCAGGCAGTCAGCGGCGGCATGAACGGCGTCAACGCCACCATGACCCATCCGCTGTCCTGGCTGACCGCAACCGGTCCCGTGACGTTCGTCCGGGCCGGCTAGCAGTACCGCCACAGCACGTTGAAGGCCGGTCGATCGGTTGCCTTGGGGGCAGCGGATCACCGGCCTTCTGCGTGTCCGGTGTCCGGCTCCACCGAGTACCGAAGCAGCACCACGCCGTTGCTGAAGGTGCGGCTCTCCAGCAGCCGGAGCGGCGTCGTCGCATCCGTCTCACGGAAAAGGAGCTTGCCCCGTCCGATCAGGACCGGGTGCACATAGAGCCGGTACTCGTCGATCAGCCCGAGCCGCCTGAAAGACGCCGCCAGGTCGGCGCCGCCCAGCGCCAGATCACCGCCGGGCTGTTCCTTTAGCCTGGCCACGTCCTCTGCGACCACGTCGTGCACCACTTCGGTATTCCAGCCGGCCGACGACAGGGTCCTGGAATAGACAATTTTTGGCATGCCACGCCAGATCCCCGCGAACTCGCTCATCGCGGCAGGGCTCGACGGATCCTGGTCCGCCGTCGGCCAGAAGTCGGCCATCAGCTCATACGTGACGCGGCCGTCCAGGAAAGCGCCCATGGTCCGGAGCTCGTCGTTGAAGTGGCGGTGCAGTTCGTCGTCGACCCGGTGCCAGCTCAGATCCTGGTCCGGCCCCTCAAAGAATCCGTCCAGGGATACCTGCATCATAAAGATGACCTTGCGCATGACGGGTTCCTTCCCTTCAAATGCCGACAGGAGTCCCAGCGTACGCCGCGCCCTGCCGTCGCGGCAGGGGAAGTATGGCCCGACGCCGAGCGGCAGCATATTGCCGTTCTGTAGGTCCTCCGCCAGCGAAAGGGTCATGGGAAACAGTATCGGCAGTATCTTGCCGAAATCGCGGTTCCACGCCACGATGGGAGGACTGAAGGGCCGCAACCGGCAACATCCTGCCGAACCGAGGAGCGCCATGGGTGATGTGCTGTCGATTGGAACCAGCATCCGGAGCGCCCGCAAGGACGCCGGAATCACGCAGGATGATCTGGCCCACCTGGCCGGGACCTCAGTGCGCACCGTGCGGGCCATCGAAACCGGGACGGGCAACCCCTCGCTCCGGACCGTCGTGGCCGTGAGCGATGTCCTGGGCCTGCAACTGACGGTGCGCTGATGGCAGCCGAGCTGCAAGACCTGAAGTTCGTCCGGGATGCGGACGTTTATAAGGCCGGGATCCTCGCCGGCCACCTCGGCAGGACCGGGTTCGGCGGGGTCCGGTTCAGCTACGCCGCGGAGTACTTGGCCGGTAACGGTCCGGCCGTGGCAGTGTCCCTGCCCCTGAGCGCGGAGGCGGTGGAAACCCCCGGGGGTGCGCTGCCGGCGTTCTTCGCCGGGCTGCTCCCCGAGGGCTACCGGCTCACGGTCCTGAAGAACGCGACCAAGACCAGCTTCGACGATGAGCTGACCCTGCTGCTGGCCGTGGGGGCCGATGTTCCCGGCGACGTGCAGGTGGTCCCGGCCGGCGAGCCCCTGGCGGACCCGCCCGCCCTTGCCGATACCTCGAAGCCGGAGACGCTGGACTTCTCCCTCCTGGTCAACACCGTGGACCTCCACGGTCTGCCGGGAGTGCAGCGCAAAACCAGCGCCTCGATGCTGACCACGCCCCTGGCGGTCAGGGGCCACCGCTACCTGCTCAAACTGGACCCGCCGGAGCATCCCCACCTCGTGGAGAACGAGGCGGCGCACCTGCAAGGTGCCCGGGCGCTGAAGATCCCGGTTGCCAGGTACTCGGTCATCCAAGACCGGAACGGCCTGCGGGGGCTGCTGGTTGAACGGTTCGACCGGGTCAAGGGCCCGGCCGGAACGTGGGTCCGGCTGCCGCTGGAGGACGGCACCCAGGTGCTGGGCCTGCCGCCGGCGTCCAAGTACGGCGTCAGCTCCGAGGAGGTGGCAGCGGCGCTCGCCGCCACGTGTACCGCCCCGCTGCTCGCGATCCGCAACCTGTACTTGCAGTTCGTCTTTGCCTGGCTGACCGGCAACGGGGACCTGCATGCCAAGAACCTCGCGGTCCTGGGCAGCCCGCGCGGATTCGTGATGGCCCCGGTCTTCGATGTCCCGTGCACCCTGCTGTACGGGGACGAGACCCTCGCGCTGCCGGTCTCCGGCAAGACCCGGCACCTCAAGGCCAGGCACTGGGCGGAGCTGGCTGGTTCGCTGGGGCTGCCGGCGCGGGCCGCCGTCGCTGCGAACCGGACCGCGCTCGCCGCGGCTGCCGGGATTAGACTGGAGGAGTTGCCTTTTACGGGGTCTCCGCTGCACGGGGCTCTGCGGGAACTCCGGTTCCGTCGACGGGAGCTGGCCGGCTGATTCGGGGCCCCGCAGGCGTGGCCACTTGCGCAGGGGTACCGCCGGTAGAAGAATGCAGGAAATTTGAAGCCGCGCCGCGGTTCTTTACTTTCGGAGGAAATGCATGCCCACGAGCCTGCCAGTGGCGTCAGCCGATGCCGCGCGCCCGTTGATGTTCCGGGGTTGAGACCCGGTGGCATCCTGGGGACCCGGCCGGCACTACAGCAGCGGCCGGCACACACATGAGTCGGTCCTGCCCACCGGGCCGCGCCTGCTGGGGTTCACCGGCGGGATCCGCCCGAAGTTGCTCATTGCACTGGTTACCGTCCTCGGCCTGATCACGGCCGGGGCTGTCTACGGCACCATCCAGGCCAGGGGACCGGCCGACGCCGGGCCCGTGCCGGTTGCATCCGTGTCCGCCCCCGCAGGTTCCGCCGGAGCAGCCGACCCGCTGTCCGCCTCCGGCGGCGGAACGCCGTCGGCAGCACCCGCGACGCCGACACCCGCCGTCGTCACGCCCCCACCGCCCGTCATCGGCCCGGCACTGGACGCTGAAATCAATGCCGTGATCGCGGCCAACAGCGGCTACCAGGTGGGCGTGGCCCTGATCGATGTGGCTGACGGGGCGGTGCACGAATACGGGGTCAAGACCAAGTTCGTGGCCGCGAGTACGGGGAAAATCCTCGCCGCTGCCGCCTACTACCATCTGGTGGAAACCGGCAAGGCCTCTCTGGGGGCCCCGATGGGGGCATCCACCGCCGGCCAGCAGATCCGGCAGATGGTCCAGCAAAGCAACAACGATTCGTGGGCGCTGATCCTCGCCGCCGTGGGCCACAAAGGGCTGATCAACTATGCGGCCACGATGGGCATTCCCTATGACCGGACCGTGAACACCCTGACGCCGGCAGAGATGGCCAAAATTCTGTCCGAGCTGTACAGCGGCCGGCTGCTGAACGCCGCCAACACCGCCCAGCTGCTGTCCTACATGCAGCAGACCAACTACGAAACGCTGATCCCGGCCGCCGCACCTGCGGGGGTGAGCGTCTTCCACAAGTACGGGTTGCTCTTCGGCAACCTGCACGACGCGAGCATCCTGGTGAAGGGGGACCGGGCGTACGTGTTTGTCGTCTACACGCTGGGCCGGGACGGGGAGGCTGCCCGGTCCCGCGTCTTCCACGAACTCACCAGCACCGTTACCGCCGGACTATTCTGACGACAGCGGCCGTTCCCCGGAAGCACACACAACCGTACGCTGGAGGAGGGAGGTGAATGCCATGAAAGCAGCCCAGGGAGACCGCATCATCATCCGCGGCACGACGGTCGAGTCATCGGACCGGCACGGGGAAATCCTGGAGGTCAAGGGGGCGGACGGGGCCCCGCCGTATCACGTCAGGTTCGACGACGGCCATGAGACCATCCTGTTCCCCGGCGGCGATTTCGTCGTCGAAAGCAGCAAGGGCGCCTGAGGTCCTAGAAACTCGATGAACTGCCGGAGCCGGAGAAGCTTCCGCCGCTGCTGCCGTAGCCGGTGGTGCTGCCGCCGCCGCGGGCGCTGCTGACACTGCTGACACCGCTGGTGAAGCCGGAGTTGAAAGTCGGCACGGAGAGGAAGTAATAAGAGGGGTACACGGTGCCCAGGATGCTGGGCTCGTACGTGCGCCCGTACTTGGCCTTGTTTCCGGCCTGTGCGCTCTCCATCTCCCTGTGCATGAGCCGGGCCTCCTTCTCGTTCTTGGCGAAGCCGGCAATCACAGTATCGGCATGGTTCTTGAGCAGCTCGGAGAGGTGGGTGCGCGCGTCCCGCAGCCGGTCAAGGGCCGTCTCGGGAGTGATGGTTCCGTCCGAGAGTTCCGCGGTCCACCGTTCGATCTCCCGGTGGCTTTCGTCGCGGAAGGAACGCAGGGCCGCGGCCGTTGCGGAGTCGCCCTCGGCGTTGCGCTTACTGAGCATCTGTTCGATCGCGGCCAGGTCGGCGCGGAAGGGGGCCAGCTGCCGGTCCCAGGCGGGAGCCCAGGCGGAGCCCCGGTTGAGCAGGGCGTTGGTGTCGGCGATGACGTCGTCGAGGGCGTCAAGTTCCGCGGCGGCGTCGGCGTAACTGCGGGCCAGCTTCAAGTTTGGCCGCCTGCTGAGGCCCCGGGGGGAGAGTGCATGGACCTGGTTGGCGAGGCCGGTGGCGGTGTTGTACTTGGCCATAAAGGTCCGGTGCTTCTCGAGGACGGTGCTGCCGTAGCGGGAGGTATCCGGGATGGTGCCGGCGTTGAGTTCAGTGACCTGGAGATCCATGCTGACGTTCGAGTAGCTGGCGTCGCCGCGGGCGATTTCCTTGCGGCTGCCCACCCGGGTCCGCCAGCGCACGATCAGCCACGTTCCGGCGCCCGCAACGGCAGCCGCCACGCTGGTCCACGCCACGACGAGGAAGGCCGTGGAGCGGTACCACGGCTGGTTGATCAGTTCGGCGCCGCGCTGGATCCCGGCGATGGTGCCTTCCGTCCACTGGGCATCGCGGAGAAGTTCCTTGGAGGCGTTCTGGATGTCCTCGCGCTGTTCGGGCGAGACCTTCCGGTCCTCACCCATATACGTCCCCACGTGCCGGCCCACCGGGTCCACTGCGAAGATGAACAGCCCGTTCGCCCACTTCTGCCCGTCCTCGCTGATCCACTCCGGGTGCTCGGTACGGGCGAATCGCAGGACTTCCTCGTTGAGGTTGTCCGAGGCCGAACCGTTGTACGTGTAGACGGCCACTTTGGTGGGCTCATAGAACTCGATCGCCTGCACCGCCGGCAGGAGGGTGTTCCGGTCCAGCACCCCGGCCCGGTCCTCCACAACGATCTCCACCGGCGTGACGGCCTGCGCTGCCGGCCCCGTACCCACCAGCCCGATCAGCACCAGGGCGAGGAGGCCCACGACTTTCCGCACGTTTCCCATTTCCCGAGCGTAGTGCCTGCCGCGGGTGGCGTCGACGTGCCCGCGGGCCGCGGACTCCATCTTTCGGCTAGGCTTGCCACGTCCGACGTGGAAGGGGAATGCGGCAGTGTGCGAGGGTCCTGAACGGCCGTGGCAGTCATGACATCCACAACCCCGGTCGACGAGATGGACGGACTGGTCGGTTTCGCCGCGCGTGCCGTTGATGCGCTCGGCGAGTGGGGCGTGGGGCTCTTCACCCTGGCGGAGACGGTCTTCCCGCCGATTCCCAGCGAGGTCATTCTTCCCTTGGCCGGCTTTCTGACTCGGCAGGGGACGATGAACATGGCACTTGTCCTGGTCACCAGCACGCTGGGTGCGTATATAGGCGCGCTGTTGCTCTATTGGCTCGGGGCGCGGCTGGGTCTCGAGCGGTCCATCCGGTGGCTGTCGAGGCTCCCGCTCATGGACCGCGAAGACTTTGAAATGGCCGCTGACTGGTTTAGCCGCCATGGCAGGTCTGCGATCTTCTTCGGCAGGTTGCTCCCGGGCGTGCGCAGCCTGATCTCGCTGCCCGCGGGAGCCGAGCGGATGCAGCTTGGCACGTTCAGCGCGTTCACGGTTGCGGGAAGCGGCATCTGGAACGGGCTCCTGATCGGGCTGGGTGCCCTGCTCGGGACCCAGTACCGGCTCATCGACGAATACTCACGATTCCTCAACTATGCCGTGTGGGCCGCACTGGCCGTCGTCGTCGGCTCGCTCATCGTGAGGGGCTTCCGACGATGGCGAAACAGCAGGTCAGGGCCGAATGGGGCCTAAAGACACCGTGACGACGGGCACTTACTGATACAAACTGACTGCATGAGTCCAGAGGCGAAAGAACCCGAACCCAACCAACCAGGACCGGACGCGCCTGAGGAAGCTGCACCGCCGCCGGCAACGGAACCAGGAACTGGTCCGGCCGCAGGACCGCGCCGGCCGGACCGCACGCTGCTCGCCATCCTTGCCGCGATTGCCGTGATCGTGGTGGTCGCACTGATCGTCGTGTTCACCCGCGGCGAGCCGGCGCCGGTAGACGAGGCCACCCCCGCCGGGGTGGTCCAGCGGTATTCCGCCGCCGTGATCGCCGGGGACGAGACGGCCGCAGCCGCCTACCTGACGGACGCCGCCAAGAACCGATGCAGCACCACCATGGAACGGATGCCGGGGGACAACCTCCGCGTCACCCTCGTCTCAACGACCGAGCGGCCGGCCTCGGCGGACGTCAAGGTGCTGATCACCGTCTCCGAGGGCGGCGGGCCGTTCGGCAGTGCCGAATACCAGATCGAGGACGGCTTCGACCTGGTCAAGACGGGGGACAGATGGCTGATCGACAGGGCTCCCTGGCAGCTCACCGTGTGCCAGAACGCGGCGGTGAAGTGATGACCGCTGACTCCGCCGTGGGCGGAGCCCAGCGGACCGTCCGCCGCCTCATCACCTACCTGCTGCTCTTCGCCCTCGTGGTGATCGCCGCCGTCGGGCTCAGCGGACTGCTGGGGCGGCTCCTCGTCGCGGACACCGTGCTGGCCACAGCGGACGTGGCCGGGCTGGCACGCTCGCTGGCCTTTGCCCTGATCGGCGGACCGCTCGCCGCGCTCCTGTGGTGGGTGGTCTGGCGGCGTCTGGGCGACGAGACAGAGCGGGCGTCCGTCGGCTGGGGCCTTTATGTGACCGCCGCCTACGTGCTCTCCCTGGTGCTGGCGACGAGCAACCTGCTCAGCACTGTGGCCACGCTCATCGGCGGCCAGTCGCTGCAGTGGCGGCCGTCCCTGGCGACCGGGCTGGTGTGGGCCGCCGTCTGGGTCTGGCACCGGTGGATGTGGCGGCATCCCCGCAAGCGGCCGGTGGACATCGCTGACGCCCCCACGGTCCTCAGCAGCTATATCGGACTGGTGATAGGCGTCAGCGGCGCCGTCTCCGCCTTGTCGGTCCTGCTGGATGCCGCACTGCGGGGGGCGCTGGCCGCCGCGATGGTGGGCAAGCCCTGGTGGGTGTCCGCGTTGCAGTCCCTCGTCTGGGCCGTGGGCGGCGGGCTGGTCTGGTGGTGGCACTGGAAGCACGACGGCGGCCGGCGGCTGCGCGGCGATCTCGCCAGCGTCGGCCTCATCGCCGTCGGGGTCCTCGGCGCCGGAGTGCTGACCCTCGGCGGTGCGGGGGTCACGGTGTTCGTCCTGCTGCGGCTCGCCTTCGACCGCACCGAACCGATGAACCAGCTGCTTGAGCCGCTGGCGCCGGCGATCGCCGCCGCACTGATCGGGTCACTGGTCTGGGTCTACCATCGCGGTCTGGCCCGCGAAAGTTCGGAAGCCATCCGGCAGGGTAGCCGGCTGGTGACGTCCGGCGTCGCCCTGGTGGCCGCTGCCTCCGGGATCGGCGTGATCGTGAATGCCGCCCTCGCCATGGCCGCGACGCCGCTTGCAGGCTCCGGGGCACGCGCCCTCCTGCTCGGCGGCATCAGTTCGCTCCTGGTCGGCGGCCTGGTCTGGTGGCTCACGTGGAAGCCCCTGGAGAGGACCTCCGCGGCGTCGCCCGGCCCTGCCGGCAGTTCCGGGAACTGGCAGAACGCCCGCCGGATCTACCTGATTGTGGTGTTCGGCCTCAGCGCCGTGGTCGCCGTTATCACCCTGCTGGTCATCGGCTACCGGATGTTCGAGTACTTCCTGGGCGACATCTCCGGCGGCAGCGTGGTGGACAGGATCCGGGCCCCGCTCGGGTTGCTGGTGGCCACCGGCCTCGTCGCCGGCTACCACTTCGCGGTGTGGCGTCACGAACGCGCCGTCCTCGCGGCCGTGCATCCGGCCCGGAAACGGACCATCGGGCACGTCGTCCTGGTGACCGGCACCGATGCGGCGCCGCTGCACCGGGCCATCGAGGACGCCACCGGGGCGGGCGTGACAGTCTGGAGACGGGCCGACGCCGGGCCCGGGGCCGCTGCTGATGCCGGCCAGCTGGCCGGCCGGCTGGTGGGGCAACTCGAGGGTGTGACCGGAAAACAGGTGCTCGTAACGGTCAGCCCGGACGGCAGGATCGACGTGATTCCGCTACTGGGCTAAGGTGCCGGGGGCCCTGGCACCTATTCCAGCCCGAACGTCCTTTTGTAGCTGCGCACAGCGTTGGTGACGGTGGGGAAGAAGTGGTCCGGGCCGAATCGGCTGCTGACGCCGAACCGGATCAGGCGGTCTTTGATGGGCCCCTTCATTTCGGCGAAGACCAGGCTGACGCCGCGCCTCGCGAGCTCGTCGTCGAGGGCCACGAGGTCGTCCAGGGCGGTGGTGTCGAGGCCGGTGATGGCCTCCGATGCCACGATCACCCACCGGACCGGTTCCGGGGCGTTGGCCACGAGCGTCCGGATGTGTTCGGTGAAGACGCTGCCGTTGGCGAAGAACAGTGGGGCGTCGAAGCGTGCGATCACCAGTCCGGGAACGCGCTGGCCCTCGGGGTGCCGGTTGAGGTCGTGGTAACCGGGCACGTCTCCGACGCTGCCCAGTTCGGTGCGGTAGGGGTCCAGGGCGCGCAGCACAAAAGCGATCAGGGACAGGCCGATCGCGACCACGATGCCTTCGAGCACACCCACGAAGGCGACGCCCAGGAAGGTCGCGACCAGCAAGGCGGCCTCGGTCCGGCTCATCCTCAGCAGCCGGAGGAGCGTTTTCAGGTCGAGGATCGACGCCGCGGCGACCATCACGACCCCGGCCAGCACGCTGGAGGGAAGGAACGTCGTCAGCCCGGGCGCCAGGATCATGAACAGCACCACCAGGGCGGCGGCAACAGCTCCGCTCAGGGGGCTCTTGGCGCCCGCCTCGATGGCGATCGGTGTGCGGGACGTGCTGCCGGAGATCGGGAACCCGCCAAAGAGGCCGCTGGCCACGTTCGCCACGCCGAGGGCCCCCATTTCCTGGTTCCCGTCAATCTGGACGCCGCTCCGGGCCGCGAAGCTCTTGGAGAGCACGGAGGTGTCGGCAAAGGCGATCAGGGCGATGCCGGCCGCCGGGCCGAGCAGGGCGATGACGTCCTCCATGCCGATGCCGCCGAGGGCGGGAGCCGGCAGGCCCTGGGGCAGGGCACCCACGGTGGGGAGCGCCGTCGTCAGGTCCAGGAAGGCCGTCAGCGCCGTGGCTGCCACGACTGCGAGCAGCACACCGGGGAGCTTCCACGGCAGGAAACGGCATCCGACGATGACGGCGATGGTGCCGGCACCGAACAGCAAAGCCAACGGATTGATGCCGCCTCCGGCCACGGCCTGCACAGTCCCGGTGGCGGTGTTGACCAGTGAGCCGCCGCTGACCGACATGCCGAGCAGCTTGGGCAGTTGGCTCAGCATGATGACAATGGCGATTCCGTTGAGGTAGCCAACACGGATGGGTTTGGACAGCAGCCCGGTGACGAACCCCAGTTTGAAGACCTTGCCGGCCAGCAGCAGGCCTCCGATCAGCAGGGCCAGAAGCCCGGCCAGCGCCACCGCCTCGTCCGGATCCTTGCCGGCGAGGGGCAGGATGGCGGCGGCGATCATCGGCGCCAGGCTGGAGTCCGGGCCGATGATCAGGACCCGCGAGGGCCCGAAGACCGCATAGGCCAGCAGGGGGATGATCGACGCGTAGAGGCCCGTGACGGCCGGCAGCCCGGCGGCCTCGGCATACGCCATGCCGGCCGGAATGAGGAACGCGCTGAGCGCGGCGCCGGAGGCCAGGTCAGATTTCAGCCACGGGCGTTCATAGTCCCGCATCATTCTGAGGCCTGGCGGGAGGTTTAGTGCCCTGGCGCCGCGCACGGTCGGCCCTGGCTACGCGGCAGGGGCCGCGGGGTCGCCGGCCGCCGGTGCGTCCTGGCCGTATTCCGCCGAAATGAGGATGGGGAGGTGGTCCGATGCACCGCGCGGCAGGGTTTCGACACTTTCGATGTTGAGTCCCTGGGAGGTGGCGAAGTCGAAGTGGCCCTTGAAGACCTTGTACCGCGTGTACGTCCGACGGTCACTGAGGGTCAGGTCGTAGCCGGCGTCCTTCATCTGGGCCGTGAGTTTCGTGGTGAAGAAGGGGTAGTTGAAGTCGCCCACCATCAAAGACATCAGGCCGCCGCCCATGCTCAGCAGTTCCGCGTGCGCGGCGTGGATCTGGTTCCGCCGCAGCGAGTTCGACGCCGTCAGGGGGGCCGCGTGGAACGAGGCGATGACGAGGTCGTGGTCCGTCTCATTGTCGATCACCCGGGTGCCGATCAGCCGCTCGTGGGCCGGGGAAAGGACGCGGTCGTGCAGCGATTTCTTCAGCGCGAAGGTCTTGGTCTCATACGCCGTGAACCGGTCCATGCGGTAGTAGATTGCCAGGCCCAGCCGGTTGCCCTTGGTGGCGTCGGCCAGGTGCAGGTCTCCAATTGTGTCCGGGAGGTCGTTGGTGTCGCACTCCTGGAGGCACAGGGCATCAATCTTAAAATCGCGGGCCAGATCAACCAGCTCACCGCTGGCATGGTGCTTTCGCAGGTTGTAGCTGATGACTCGAATCAGGGGGCACCTCTTCGGTGGATAGTCGCGGAAAGTCTGATTCCGAGTCTACCCAGTCCAGCGAATCGGGAGGGACCGGCGACCGCGGGTCCCTCCCGATTTCCACGGTGTTCTGGCGTGTCGCCGCGGGGTACTTGTGTGCGTAGCGGCCGCCGGGGCCCCCGTCACTTCCGCGAGACGCGTTGACGCCGTTGTCGGTGGCCGTGACGTCCACCGTGCCCCCGCTGACGGCGATGTGGGCGGCTTCGAGGCCCTCATTGGATTTGTCCGCGGTGGCCGTGCCGCCCGCGCCGGTCAGCCCGCTGAAGGCTTTGACCCCGTCGTCCGCCGCGTTCACGGCCCTGGCTGGAATATGCGTCGCGTTTGTTGCGCCGGCGGTGGCGGGCCGGCCGTCGGCGCGGAAGCGATAGTGTGTTCTGGGATTACCAGCCACGCGAAAGGGCAGACGTTGACTGCTGAACTACCGGTGCTTGCCGAGGGCGATTTCTACTACGAGGTGCTGGGCGGCGGGCGTTTCCGCTCCACCATCCATGCCCAGGGGGCGTGGAACGAGCACGAGCAGCACATGGCTCCCGCCTCCGGCATCATGGCCGACTGCCTGGACCGGCATGAGCCGCGCGAGGACATGCGGATGGCGCGCCTGAGCTACGAGATTCTTGGCCTGATTTCCGGCGGCGAGTTTGAGGTCGTCACCACTACGCTGCGCCCGGGCCGGACGATCGAACTGGTGCAGGCCGAGCTGATCGCCGGCGGCCGCACCGCGATCCGCGCCACGGCGTGGCGGATGATCACCTCCGACACCAGCGCCATTGCGGCGTTTGAGGATCCCCGGATTCCCGTGCCTGAGGACTGCGAACCGTATGACGCGGCGAGCATCTGGCCGGGCGGCTACATAGCGTCGCTGGAAATGCGGATCGCCGACGGGCACCGCGCCGGGTCGGGCACGGTGTGGCTGCACACCGGGCACCCGCTGACGGACCGGAAGGACAGCAGCGACCTCGCCCGGCTGGTCGGCCTGGTGGACACCGCCAACGGTATCGCCGCCCGCGTTCCCCCGGGCAAGGGCAGCTACGCCTTCCCCAACCTGGATCTCCAGATCCACATGTACCGGCGCCCCGAAGGGGAATGGCTGGGGCTGGACAACGAGGTCTCCTTCGGCACGGACGGAATCGGCCTGACCTCCACCGTGCTGCATGACCTCCAGGGCCCGTTCGGCCGCGCCGAGCAGATCCTGACGCTCCGGAAGTCTTAGGGCCGGGACTCCAAAATGGAGGTGCGCATGACCCAAAGAGGGGCATGCGCACCTGGGGGAGCCGGGATCCGGCTCCGTATGTCCGTCGCGGCGGTCAGCCGCGTTGATCAGTCGCGACGGTCGCGACGGTCATCCCGCCGGTCGCCGCGGTCGTCCCGCCGGTCCTCCCGGCGGTCGCCACGACGGTTAATCCCGTGGGCGACGACAATTGCTCCGCCAACGGCGGCGGCGGTCCGGCGCCTGCGTCGTGCTGCGAGTGGCATGTCAGCTTCCTTCCTTCAGTGCTTCGGGCTCGGCTTGGGCGTCCGCTTCGAAAGCGGCGATGACGGCCTGGGTCGGGATCCGGCCGCTGGCCACGAGCTGGCCCCCGGCCTTGCGGATGGCGGAGCCGAACGGGGCCGCCCACAGGTTCTCCCAGACGAGCACTGCGGCGGAGTGGCCGGGCTCAATAGTGGCGGCCAGGTCCATGACGTCCTGCTCCGAGAGCACCATGGCCAGTTCGGCCTCGGCCATGCGCACCTCGCCGAGCTGGCCCTCTTCGAGGTCGGAGATTTCTGCCGTCTCGAGCGTGCCGTCCTCGGTCTTCCTCAGGAACACCATGTCGAGCACTCTGACGAGCTCACGCTTGACCAGGTCATCCAGGAACGGGGCGATCTGGCCGTTGCCGAAGTCCGGCCCTGGGAACTCCACGACGATCCAGTCCACGGGCCCTAGTTCATCCAATGTCTCAGCCATGCTGAAGCCTCCGTTCTTGTTGGGTACAAGGCGATCCGATGGACCGCGGCAGCTCCAGTCTGTGCCTCCGGTGAGGTGCGGTGCATCATCCGCGCCGGGTGACCTCGCCCGGTGAACCGAGCTCGCCTCGATCCGGGCTACGGCCCTGTGTGAAGGACAGTCCCGCCCAGTTTCTTCTGAATGAGTTTCGGGTCAGCGGTTACGACGGTCCAGTTTTTGCCGACATTGATCGAACGTTGCCCAACCGGTCTCCAGAACTCCAGCTGCGACTCCAAGGACGCATCGGTGGAGTAGACAGCCAGGGATAAGTCCTCGCTGCAGTTTCCCGAGGAGGCGGAAAATTTGGAGGGGGGCCTGTCCAGGACCAGCTCCGGGCACCGCAGGCCAGCGGATTCCACTGCTTCCTTCAGGTCGTCAAGCGTTTCGTATGTTCCACCATCCGCCGGCGGCGTGACACCGGGCGAAGAACATGACCCCAAGGAGAGGGCGATGATGGCTGCGGCAGCGCCCAATGTAAATCGGTGCTTCATATCTGGTCCCCAATCAGAAAGCCATTCCGTACCCAAAGCCCCTCCTCCGACATGAGCCGTCTTGGGGGCGGGGTCCCTAGTGGAAGACCAGCCAGCCGACGACGGTGGCCAGGCCCGTCAGCACAGCGCCCCAGGCGATGTCCGCGACCACGATGATAAGCGGCCAGTTCTTGAGGGTTGCGGCGTTGGTGAGGTCATAGGTGGCGTAGGCGAAGGTGCCCAGCGCGGCGCCGTAGCCTAGCGCCGTGAGCCAGCTGCCGCCGTCGAGCGCCGGCTGGAGGGCGAAAAAGACGATCCCCGCGATGTACAGGACATAGAAGGCGACGGCGTACCCTAGATGGGGCTTGTCCGCCATGAGGTGCCCCAGATGGCGCCGGTAGAACTTGCTCATCGACTTGAGCCAGACGGAATCGATGACGGCGAATGCGGCGGCTACGACGAGGAAATGCAAGATGACCATAAGGGAGCATAACAACATGCCGGAGGCCCCAGGCGCGGCGCGGAAGCTGACGATATTCCGGCAGGAGGAATCCCTTGGCGCCGCCGCGGACCTGGACTTCGCCCTGGAGCTGCTGAGGAAGGTCAAAACCGGCGGTGTGGGCCCCATGATCCGGCTCTACCGGCCGGCGCCCACGGTGGCCTTCGGGCAGCGGGACACGCACCTGCCGGGTTTTGACGCCGCCGCGCAGGCCTGCCGCGAACTGGGTTTCGAACCGCTGGTCCGCAAGGCCGGGGGACGCGCCGCGGCGTACCACGAGGGGACCCTCGTGATCGATCACTTGGAGCCGGACACGGACGCGATCGCCGGGGCCAAACGGCGTTTTTCCTTCTTCGGCGAACTGCTCGCCGCCGCCCTGCGGAGCGCCGGCATCGACGCCGCGGTGGGGGAGATCCCGGGCGAGTACTGCCCCGGAGAATTCAGCGTCCACGGCCAGGATCCGGAATTTCCGCAGCACCAGCTCAAGCTGATCGGCACGGCCCAGCGGGTGGTGGCCGGCGGCTGGCTGTTCAGCTCCGTCATCGTGGTGGAGAACTCGGCCCCGATCCGCGCGGTGCTGGAGGCCAGTTACGCCGCCCTCGGCCTGGACTGGGACCCGGCCACGGCGGGCGCCGTCAACGACCTCGTCCCGCACCTGGACGTGGACGCCATCGAGGCGGCCGTGATCGACACCTACGCCCGCTACGCCACCCTGGACTACGGCGACTTCGGCAGCCTCCTCGGCTGAGACCCAAGAGGTGCGGCGTACCCAACTAACTGGCAGCAGGGGCCGTTCTCAGCGCTCAAAGCGTCCCCTGCTGCGAGTCAGTTAGTGGCCCCGGGCGATCCATTCGTCCAGCTGCGGCGCCTCGGCGCCGACCGTCGTCGGATCGCCGTGACCGGTGCGCACCACGGTGTCCGCCGGCAGCGTGAGCAGCCGGTTCCTGATGGACTCGATGATGGTGGGGAAGTCGCTGTAGGAGCGGCCGGTGGCGCCCGGACCGCCCTGAAACAGCGTGTCGCCGCTGAACACGGTGCCCTGGCTCTCGAGGACGAAGCACATGGAGCCGGGGGAATGTCCCGGCGTGTGCAGCGCCACGAGCCGTGCGCCGGCAACCTCGAAGCTGTCCCCGTCCTCGATCGCCTGGTCCGGTTCGGTGCCCGGGAACACCCGGTCCCAAAGCATCCAGTCCTCACGGTTGAGGTAGACCGGGGCGTTGACGCGCCGGCGGACCTCGCCGACGGCGGCGATGTGGTCATCGTGGCCATGCGTGAGCAGGATTGCGGTGACTTTCCGGCCGGCGACGGCTGACTCGACGGCGTCGGGGTCGTGCGCCGGGTCGATCACGACGCATTCCGCATCGTTGCCCACGATCCAGACGTTGTTGTCGACGTCCCAGGTGCCGCCGTCGAGCGAGAAGGTGCCCGAGGTGACCAGCCGGTCGATCCGGACGCCGTTCACGGGGCCGGTCACAGTTCGACCACCGAGCGGAGCACGGAGCCGGAGTGCATCTTGTCGAAGGCCTCCTCGATCTGGTCGATCGTGATCCGCTCCGTGACGAATGCGTCCAGGTCCAGCTTGCCCTGCCGGTAGAGGTCGATCAGCATGGGGAAGTCGCGCGAGGGGAGGCAGTCGCCGTACCACGAGGACTTGAGTGAGCCGCCGCGGCCGAACACGTCCAGGAGCGGCAGTTCGAGGGTCATCTCGGGGCTGGGGACGCCCACCAGCACCACGGTGCCGGCGAGGTCGCGGGCGTAGAACGCCTGCTTGTACGTCTCGGGACGTCCGACTGCGTCGATTACGACGTCGGCTCCGAAGCCGCCGGTCAGTGAGCGGATCGCCTCGACCGGGTCAACGGCGGAGGAGTCCACGGTGTGCGTCGCCCCGAGGTCCTTGGCGCGGTCGAGCTTCTTCGGGTCGATGTCTACGGCGATGACGGTGGTGGCGCCGGCGAGCGCTGCGCCGGCAACGGCCGCCACGCCGACTCCGCCGCAACCGATGACGGCGACGGAATCTCCGCGTTTGACGATTCCGGTGTTGATGGCCGCGCCGATGCCCGCCATCACGCCGCAGCCGAGCAGGCCAATGGCGGCCGGGTCAGCCTCGGGGTCGACCTTGGTGCACTGGCCGGCGGCGACGAGGGTCTTCTCGGCGAAGGCGCCGATGCCGAGGGCCGCGGTGAGTTCGGTGCCGTCCTCGAGCGTCATCTTCTGGGTGGCGTTGTGGGTGTTGAAGCAGTACTGCGGCTGGCCCTTGGCACAGGCACGGCACTCGCCGCAGACGGCGCGCCAGTTGAGCACGACGCGGTCGCCGGGGGCCACCTCGGTGACGTCCGGGCCCACGGCGCTGACGACGCCGGTGGCCTCGTGGCCGAGCAGGAACGGGAAGTCGTCGTTGATGGCGCCCTGCTTGTAGTGCAGGTCGGTGTGGCAGACGCCGCAGGTGAGGATGTCCACGAGGGCCTCGCCGGGGCCGGGATCAGGGACCAGGATGGTCTCCAGGGTGACGGGTGCGCCCTTGGAACGGACTACTGCGCCTTTGACTTTATGGACCATGGAAATTGCTCCTCTGCTCATGTCGCGGTGCTGGCCGCAAAACTCTTTGTCGCAAGACTTGTGTCACAAACAACTTTGCCGCACAACGGGGTGCGGCGCGGCCTTTGGGAGGCCGCGCCGTCGTCGTCAGCGGTTCATCAGGACGGCCTTAGGCCGCGAGGCGGCTCTTGACCTCTGCCGCGGAGGGGTTGGTGGCCGCCGTGCCGTCCGGGAACAGCACGGTGGGAACGGTGCGGTTGCCTCCGTTGAGCTTCTCCACGAGATCCGCGGTGCCGTCCACTTCTTCGATGTTGATCTCGGTG
This sequence comes from Pseudarthrobacter sp. PvP090, assembly GCF_040547365.1. Lineage (NCBI taxonomy): Bacteria > Bacillati > Actinomycetota > Actinomycetes > Micrococcales > Micrococcaceae > Pseudarthrobacter > Pseudarthrobacter sp. PvP090. The sequence goes on along the minus strand of NZ_JBEPPO010000007.1, from coordinate 240,303 downwards.
TACCCGATGCCCTGGGCGTCCAGCTGCTTCTTCAGGCGGTTGCAGTAGCCGCACCAGGTGGTCGAAAACATGGTGATGGTGCCGGATTCGGGGGTGAAGTCCACGAAGTTCTCCTCAAAGCTGGTTGACGGCGCGCGGTGGCAGCGCCGTTGCCGACAAAAGTCGTACGTCACTCCCAATAACCGTAACCCGGGGGCCGGTATTCCCGCACAGTATGGCGTCGCTGCGCGGACGCCACCGTCGGACGCGAATTCGCGGGAGCGTTCCAGCGGCTGCGCATGTTTCCGGCGACGCGGCGGGCTCAACCGGGATTCCCTCGGATGACAGGGATTGGGCGCGGTGGCATGCTGGTGCCATGTGTGGACGCTACGTGATGGCCCGGGCCGTCGGAGACCTGCTGGCCGAGTTCGACGCCGGGCTGGAGGAGGAGGTCGCGATTCCGCCGTCGTGGAATGTGGCCCCGACCGCGGATGTGCCGATCCTGCTGGAACGGCTGGTGGACGGGGAACCGGTCCGGCAGCTGCACATTGCGCGCTGGGGACTGGTGCCGTCCTGGGCCAAGGACCCGGGGATCGGCTCGAAGATGATCAATGCCCGCAGCGAGAGTGTGCTGGAGAAGCCGGCGTTCCGGAAGGCAACGCGCGCCCGCCGCTGCGCGGTCCCCGCCGACGGCTACTACGAATGGAAGGGCGAAGGCCGCGGCAAGCAGCCTTATTACGTGCACCCCAGGGACGGCCGCCCGATCGTCTTCGCGGGACTCTACGAATGGTGGAAGGACCAGGCCAAGGCCGAGGGCGACCCCGGGCGCTGGCTGCTCTCGACGTCGATTATGACTACCGACTCGCCGCCGGAGGGCTATGCCGGGGGAATGCTGGCCGAACTCACGGCCCTGCATGACCGGGTGCCGCTGCCGATGGACCGGGTCACGATGCAGGCATGGCTGGACCCGCAGGCCGACGATGCCGCCGGACTGGTGGATCTGGTCCGGGCCGGGGCGCACGACGTCGCGGAGGGCTGGAGAATTGACGCCGTCGGCACCGCCGTCGGGAACGTGAAGAACGACTCCCCGGAACTCATCCAGCCGGTGGGCAGCCTGTTCTAGCTGGGTCATGGGGCCCTTGGCCAGCTGGGCGGCTCCTGCGACGATGGCATGGTGAACAGGCCAATCGGATACTGGGTCAGGCGGCTGGATGCGTCGCTGGACATGACACTCGATTCCACGCTCTCCCGTCTGCGCCTGACCCGAAGGCAGTGGGAAGTGCTCAGCGCGCTGAGTTCGGGTCCCCTCGCGCCGGCGAAGCTGAGGGATGTCCTGCGCCCCTTCACCTCAGCGGACGGCGGCGACGCGCAGGAGCGGGACATGGCCGCGCTGGTTCGAAGAAGGCTTGTGTTCCTCCTGGACGGTCGCCTCACCCTGGCCGAGGCCGGCTTCGCCTTGCACTCCGAGGCATCCGGGCTGGTGGAAACCACCCGCCGCGAGCTGACGGCCGGCATCGGAGCCGATGAGTATGGCATCGCTGTAAGCGTCCTCGAACGCATGTGCCACAACGCGGACCGGCTCACCACACGCTGAGCCAGCCACTGACAGCGCCGCGGCTGATGACCGGCTCATCAAAGCCGGGTGGGCTGTGGACGTGACCGGCCGTGATAGACGCAGGATGCCCCCGGACCTTGCGGAAGCCGGAGCGCGGTTTATCCCGTCTGAACGACGAGACCACACCGCCCTGGCACACGTGACCGGAGACGGCGCCGACCTCCTCGTGGATGCGGTGTGTTTCACGGAGGGCGATGCCCGGCTGCTCATCCCCCATCTGACGGACGTGACCTCAACCGTCATGCTTTCCAGCAAAGCCGTCTATGTCGATGCCGCCGGCAACCACGTCAACTCCGACGTCGCACCCAGCTTTGACGCTCCGATCACCGAAGGCGACCCGACCATGGATCCCGGCGGGGGAGACTACGACTCCCGCGAGGGCTATGGAGCGAACAAAGTTGCTGCCGAGAACGCCCTGTTGGACAGCGGCCATCCAGTGACTGTGATCCGGGCGTCCAAGGTTCACGGGGAAGGAGCCGGGCGTCCCCGGGAATGGATGTTCGTAAAGCGCGTTATCGACAAGCGCCCTGCGGTCTTCCTCGCGCACGCGGGTCAGGGTGGAGATCACACCACAGCCGCGGTGAACACGGCCGCCCTCGTGGAATGCGTTTCGTCCAGGCCGGGTGTGCGCATTCTCAACAGTGCCGACCCGGACGCGCCGAATGCCCGCCAGATCGCGCAGACAATAGCCCGGCATCTCGGTCACCAGTGGGATGAAGTACTGCTCGACGAAACCGCTCCCGAGGGACTTGGCGCCCACCCGTGGGATTTCCGGCCCCCGGTGGTGCTCAGTACGGACGCCTCGCTTGAGCTGGGTTACGAGCCTGTCGGAACGTATGCCGCGACGATCGGGCATCAGATCGACTGGCTCCTGGACACTGCAGCATCCGGGGCGGACCCGGTAGCCCACGATCCGTTCTTCAGTCACTTCCTCGACTACCGGCTGGAAGACAGGCCCCTGAATTCGTGACGTCGGGCCGAATGGACGTCGATTCGTAGGAACTTGGGGTGAGGGCGGACGGCCAGGGTCAGAACTGTGGCGAGCTGCAGAGCACACTCCTGCTTCGCAACTCACCGCACACCGGCTCGAATAGCGTGCCGCCGTGTACTCCAAGTCACGTTAGCTACGCCGATGAACACCCCAATAGGGCCATAGTGCCCTTGGCGAAGGGTGAGGCGGCCCATTCGACCCGAAGCAACCAGGCAGGGGAATCTTGACGTGAGTATCGTTCCAGCAGAAGCCCGCTGAGGCGGACACCCGCCGCAACCAGGCGTTATGCCGCCAGCATGACGGTCAGCCCCCGGCGCTGTCGCCGGCAAGGGACGGAGAACCACTGATTGATCCAAGGATTGCCGGTGGCTTGACAGCCCATTTCAGTGCGGCGACGACGTCTTCAATCGCCGCCGGTGCCGGATGTTCCGGCGCTCGCCGATAGTGGACCGCCAGTACCGCGGCGTTGGCTTCCACGGCAAAGCGGCGACACGTCCGATCATGGGAATCGAGGTCCCCTTGTCCGATATCCACTGCGCCAGCTCGTCGTCGGCGAGTGTCTCGTTCACTCGCCGTTAGAGCGTCACTTTGCCGCCGCCGTCGACTGCCCAGCTGGGATTGAACGCGACCTCCCAGCGGTAGCCGTCGGGGTCAGCGAAGTAGCCGGTGTAACCGCCCCAGGACTGGGTTCTTGGCTCAGCGATGATTTCCGCCCCGGCGGACTCCGCCTCCGCCATCACCCAGTCGACCTCCGCCGTGCTGGCCAGGTTGTGGCTCAGGGTGATGCAGGGACGGCCGGTAGGGGGATCGGTGGCGGCTTCGGCCTGCATCTGCCCGGCGTCCCAGAGCGAGAGGATCAGTCCGTGATTGGCCTGGATGAAGAGGACCTCGCCACGGACTTCCCGGTGCACGGGCCAGCCCAGGCCGTCTACGTAGAAACTGCGGGAGGCGTCGACACTGCGGACACCCAGTGAAATTAAATCGACTCGTGGCTGCATCTTTCGATACTGTCATGGACATGTCCACAAATCACGAAAACGATAAAGCTGCCAAGGCTGACCGGGAACAGCTCGCCGCCGTGAGGGTGGCTGTTGACGAGGTGGACGAGCAGATCGTGTCGCTGATCGGACGCCGCGAGCGCCTGATCCGGATCGCCGGAACCCTCAAGGCCGACAGCGCCGAGGTCCGCGCCCCCGGCCGCGTGGAACGGGTTATTGAACACGTCCGCGCCACGGCGGAACAGAAGGACATCGACGTCGAACTCGTTGAGAAAACCTACCGGGCCATGATCGACGCCTTCATCACCCTCGAACTGGAAGTCTACAAAGCCAGCTCCTAGGCGCGGGAGTTTAGAGGGATTCCTCCACCGGTACATTCGCCTGGTAGTCGCGGCCGTCACAGTCGCTGAAGGCCGTCATGAGGTGGCCCTTGGCCAGTCCCATGATCGTGCTGAGCGGAAAGTACCCGGTAATGGTGCTGCCGGAATGCTCCACACCCTTGAGGTCAAAGTTCTCCTCCGTGCCGTCGTGGCTGAAGCAATAGAAGGACACGGCCTCCCCGTTCATGAACTCGATCCCCATTCGTCGCTGGTGGGAGTGATCCGGGGTTGCTGCCACAAGCCCCACAACGTAGGCGCCCTGACCGGGGATATTTCCGTCTATATCGAACTTCGCCACCAAGGACGTGTCCTCGGCGGCGATGCTTACGTGCTTCAGAAGTGCGTTATGGGAGCTCATGGCTCAATCCTGCTACCTGTGCCTGCGTCCGTCCACCCCTATCTAGGTTTTGCGCCGGCACCGTCGTAGACTGGAGTTATTCGAAGATATATTCGAATAGCTGCCGGCTGTGTTGGTACAGACGGGTGTTGCAGATGGTGTGGTCCGGGAGGCGCGATGGGCATGTTCAGTGAGTCGGTGGACGTCGTCTGCGCGCCCTCCGGCCAGCCCCTGGAGCTCGACTGGGCGGGCCGCCACTACACGGTCTGCGCCGAACCGGTTCGCTGGTACGAGCGACGCCAATGGTGGGCGGAAGAACAGCGTGCTCCCCTGGGCAGCGGCCCCGGACTCGTGGACCACGAAATCTGGCGGGTCCAGGTGCGCCGGGCAGATTCCCCCGACCAGGAAAGCCTCACCCTTGACCTGACCCGGCATGTGGGCAGCGGACGCTGGCGCCTGCTGCGGATCCACGATGCCCTGCCTCCAATCCGTAAGCCCGAATCAGCATGAGCTTCACCCATCTCCATGTCTCCACCGCCTTCAGTGCCCACTATGGGGTCTCCTGGCCGGAGGAGCTGGCCGCCGCCGCGGCCGCGGACGGAGCGACGGCGCTCGCCTGTACGGACCGCGACGGCCTCTACGGGACAATCAAGCACCTGAAGGCCTGCATGGCCGCTGGGCTGGACCCGGTCGTCGGAGTGGACCTTGCGGTCTTTGACGACGACGGCGACCTCCGCACCCAGGTGGGCGGACGCGTCGTCGTGCTGGCCCACGGGCATAACAACGGCGCCGGCTACCGTGCGCTGTGCCGGCTGATCTCCGATGCGCATGCCCGCACGACGGGCAAGGCCGGGGGAGCGGTGCCCGTCGCCGTGACCCGGGCCGAGCTGGCTTCCCGCACCCTGCACCCGGAAACCCTCAAGCCGGTGCTGACCGTGCTGGTCGGCCCGGACTCCGACGTCGGACGTGCCATGGGAGGAAGGCGCTACCTGCGCCCCCGCACCCTGTTCAAACGCTGGCTCGATGCCATGCCGACCGGAACCATCGCCGCCGAGGTGGTCAGCCAGCTCAGCCCGCCCGGGGAGCCGCTCAGCACCGCCCACGCGGTACGGATGCTCAAGCTCGCCGCCGAACACGGGGTTCCGGCCGTGCTGAGCAACGCCGTGCGGTATGTCGCCGAGGACGGAGCGGCCACCGCGGACGTGCTGGATTCCGCCCGCACCCTGAAATCGCTGCCCGAACTCTCCGCCGCCCCGCTGCTCCAGCCCAACGGGCAGGGCTGGCTCAAATCCGCGGCACAGATGCTCCAGCTGGGCAAGGAGATCATGCACGCCGCCGGGTACGGCGCCGCGGACCTCAAGAACCTGATGGCACAGACCGAGGCGCTCGCGGACCGCTGCCGGATCGACCCCGTGGCAGACATGGGATGGAAGCACCCGGTAGTGCCGGAAGCCTCGGTCATCGGAATCGCCGGGGACGCCCTGGTGGAGCTCACCCAGCGCTGCGAGGCAGGCATCAGCAGGCGGTTCCCGGGGATCACCGGCAAACCCGCCGAGGAACTGCGCTCGCGGCTGGGGCACGAGCTGCGGATCATCGACAGCCTGGGCTTCGCCGCCTACTTCCTGACCGTGGCCGAGGTTTCGCGGATGATCCTGGACATGGGAGTCCGGGCGGCGGCCCGCGGCTCTGGCGCATCCAGCCTGGTCAACTACCTGATCGACGTCAGCCAGGTGAACCCGCTGCAGCACGACCTCATCTTCGAACGCTTCCTCTCCCGGGACCGCGCCACCCTGCCCGACATCGACATCGACGTCGAAAGCGCCGAACGGCACAACGTGTACCGGAGGATCTTTGAGCGCTTCGGCTCCGAGCGCGTCACGCTGATGAGCATGCAAAACGGCTACCGCGCTCGCGGTGCCGTGCGCGACGCCGGCCTGGCCCTGGGCATGGAGGAGGGGGAGATCGGGGACATCGCCAAGCAGCTGTGGCGGTTTTCGGCCCGGAACTTCCGCGAAGCCCTCGTGGAGAAGCCCGAGCTGAAGGAATTCGCCGGCCGGGTGGGCCAGCGTGATTTCAGTGAGAACCAGCAGCTGGACCTGCTGGTGGACCTCACGGAGCGGCTGGACCGGCTGCCGCGCCACATCTCCATGCACCCCTGCGGGGTGATCCTGGGGGACGCCACCCTGCTGGACCGTACGCCCGTGCAGCCCAGCGGGCTGGGCCTGCCGATGAGCCAGTTCGACAAGCACGACATGGACCCGATGGGCATGCTCAAGCTCGATGTCCTCGGCGTCCGGATGCAAAGCGCCATGGCCTTCGCCGTCCGCGAGGTGATCCGGCTGCATCCCTCCAAGGCCGAGGTGGTGGCAGCCGGCGCCCACCCGGCGGGGCCGGACGGGACCGGCCCGGACTACATTGCCGCGGACGGCAGGATCGACCTCAACGCCGTGCCGCTCGACGACGAACCCACTTATGAGCTGATCCGCAGCACGCACACCCTGGGCTGCTTCCAGATCGAATCGCCCGGGCAGAGGGAGCTCATCGGCAAACTCGCCCCCCGGGAGTTCAATGACCTCATCATCGACATCTCCCTGTTCCGGCCCGGTCCGATGAAATCGGACATGGTCCGGCCCTTCCTGGAGCACCGGCACGGCTTCGCCCCCGAGGTCTATCCGCACCCGGACCTCAAACCCGTCCTCAAGGAGACGCACGGCGTCACGGTGTTCCATGAACAGATCCTGAAGACCTTTGACGTCATGACCGGCTGCGGGCTGGCGCGGGCCGACGAATTCCGCCGTGCCCTCGGCAACGACGTCCTGGAAGGCAGGGTGGAGGAGTTCTTCCGGAAGGAGGCCCGCTCGCGGGGGTATAGCCCCGAGGTGGTGGACAAGGTCTGGGGGACGCTCAAGGCTTTCGGCAGCTTCGGGTTCTGCAAAGCCCACGGCGCCGCTTTTGCCGTGCCCACCTACCAGTCGGCCTGGCTCAAGACCCACCACCCGGAGGCCTTCCTCGCCGGGCTGTGGGAACACGATCCGGGCATGTATCCCAAACGGCTCCTGGTGGCAGAGGCCCGGCGGCTGGGGATCCCCATCCTGCCCCTGGACATCAACCGCAGCCAGGCCGAGTACCGCGTGGAACGCGTGGCCACCGGCCCGGACCGCGGCAAGCTGGGCATCCGGCTGAGCCTGAACGGCATCTACGGTCTCTCCGGAACCGAGCTGAAAAGGATCGTGGCGGGACAGCCCTATGATTCGCTCGCGGACCTGCGGGCCAGGTCCCGGCTGAGCAAGCCCAGCATCCAGCGGCTGGCCCAGCTGGGAGCCTTCGACTCCCTGCACCGGGCCTCCGGCGGGACGGCCAACCGCGCGGACCTGGTGCAGCATCTGCAGACCCTTCAAAGCAGGCCGCAGCGGAAAGGCATCGACGTGATCGAGGGGCAGCTGTCCTTGCCGCTGGGGGACGTCGAGCTGAAAAACCTCAAGGCCGGCCTGCCCGCGCCCACCCTGGTGGATACCGTCCGGGCCGAGCTGGACCTGATGGCGGTGGATGTCAGCGACCACCTGATGGCCAGCCACCGGCCGCTGCTGGACCGGCTGGGCGTCACAACATCGGACCAGCTGCTGGGACTGCGCAACGGCACCGAGGTGCTGGTCGCCGGGGTCCGCGTCGCCACCCAGACCCCTCCGATGCGGGGAGGGCGCCGCGTGGTGTTCATCAGCATCGACGACGGCACGGGCTGCGTGGACTCCGTCTTCTTCCATGAGGCCCAGGAGCTGGCCGGGCCGCTGCTGTTCGGCACCAGGCTGCTGCTGATCCGTGGAACCACCCGGCGGACCGGGCCGAGGGGGATCAGCATCAGCGCCAGCATGGCCTGGGATCTGAGCCGCACCGGGACCCTGCCGTTCCCGGTCCCGGCGTCCGGGATCCCCGAGCACCGGGAACCGGAGCCGCCCGGCCCGCTGGACGGTATCCACCGAAACCTCGCCATTACCGGGCTGGGAGGCTGAGTGGCGCGTTGGTTGGCCTCTTCAGAAACCGATAGCATGGACGAGGCTGGCTGTGGTCCCCGTACGCCACAAGCTACGAAGCCTTAACTTTGAATAGGAGACACCCGTGTCAGATGCCCAGCAGGTCACCCTTCTCGTCGATGGCGAAGAGACCAAGGTGACTACCGGGACCACCGGCGCGGAACTCTTTTTTGAGCGCCGCGACGTCGTTGTGGCCCGAGTCAACGGCGAGCTGAAGGACCTGGACCAGCCGCTGCCCGAGAATGCCACGGTCGAGGGCGTCACCATCGACTCCCCGGACGGCCTCAACGTCCTGCGCCACTCCGCCGCCCACGTCATGGCCCAGGCCGTGCAGCAGCTGCGTCCCGACGCCAAGCTGGGCATCGGCCCGTACATCACCGACGGCTTCTACTTCGACTTCGCCGTCGAGGAGCCGTTCACCCCGGAAGACCTGAAGACGCTGGAAAAGATGATGCAGAAGATCATCAACCAGAACCAGAAGTTTGTCCGCCGCGTGGTCACCGAGGACGAGGCCCGCGACGCGATGAAGGACGAGCCGTACAAGCTCGAACTGCTGGGCAAGAAGAACAACGCCGCCGAAGCGGGTGAAGGCGTCAACGTCGAGGTCGGCGCCGGCGACATCACCATCTACGACAACGTGGACCGCAAGAGCGGGGACAGCATCTGGTGCGACCTGTGCCGCGGCCCGCACCTGCCCAACACCAAGCTGATCTCCAACGCCTTCGCACTGACACGGTCCTCCGCCGCCTACTGGCTGGGCAACCAGAACAACCAGCAGCTGCAGCGCATCTACGGCACCGCCTGGCCCACCAAGGATGACCTCAAGGCCTACCAGGAGCGCATCGCCGAGGCCGAACGCCGCGACCACCGCAAGCTCGGCGCTGAGCTGGACCTGTTCTCCTTCCCGGATGAGCTGGGCTCCGGCCTGCCGGTGTTCCACCCCAAGGGCGGCATCATCCGCAAGGCCATGGAGGACTACTCCCGCCAGCGCCACGTGGAGGCCGGCTACGACTTCGTCTACACCCCGCATATCACCAAGGGCCACCTCTACGAGGTCTCGGGCCACCTTGACTGGTACAAGGAGGGCATGTTCCCGGCGATGCACATCGACGCGGAACTGAACGAGGACGGCACCGTCCGCAAGCCCGGCCAGGATTACTACCTGAAGCCGATGAACTGCCCCATGCACAACCTGATCTTCCGCTCCCGCGGACGGTCCTACCGCGAACTGCCGCTGCGGCTGTTCGAATTCGGCTCGGTCTACCGCTACGAGAAGTCCGGCGTCGTGCACGGCCTCACCCGGGTGCGAGGCATGACCCAGGACGACGCCCACATCTACTGCACCCGCGAGCAGATGAAGGACGAGCTCACCGCGACCCTGAACTTCGTCCTGGGGCTGCTCAAGGACTACGGCCTGGACGACTTCTACCTGGAACTCTCCACCAAGAACGAAGACAAGTTCGTGGGTGACGACGCCGCCTGGGATGAAGCCACCCGCACCCTGGCGGAAGTGGCCGAAGCCTCCGGCCTGGAGCTCATCCCGGATCCGGGCGGAGCCGCGTTCTACGGCCCCAAGATCTCCGTCCAGGCCAAGGACGCCCTCGGCCGCACCTGGCAGATGTCCACGATCCAGCTGGACTTCAACCTGCCCGAACGCTTCGAACTCGAGTTCCAGGCCGCGGACGGCACCCGCCAGCGCCCGGTGATGATCCACCGTGCCCTGTTCGGTTCCGTGGAACGGTTCATGGGCGTGCTCACCGAACACTACGCCGGCGCCTTCCCGGCCTGGCTCGCTCCCGTCCAGGTGGTCGGCATCCCGGTGGCCGAGACCTTCAACGACTACATGTTCGACGTCGTCGACCAGCTTAAGGCCGCTGGCATCCGCGCCGAGGTGGACATGTCCTCGGACCGTTTCCCGAAGAAGATCCGCACCGCCAGCAAGGACAAGATCCCGTTCGTGCTGATCGCCGGCGGAGACGACGCCGAAGCTGGCGCCGTGTCCTTCCGCTTCCGTGACGGCAGCCAGGACAACGGCGTGCCGGTGGCCGAGGCCGTGCAGCGGATCGTCGACGCTGTCCGCAACCGGACCAGCTAGCGGACAGGGAAGAACCAGGGATGCAGGAAACCACAGGGGCCGCTCCGGAGTATCCGGGGGACGACGGCGTCACCGACGACTTTGGTCTGGCCGGTGTGCCGGACGCGTTCCAGCGCCTGTGGACTCCGCACCGGATGGCGTACATCAAGGGCGGGCAGCACCAGTTCAAGAACGTGGACGACTGCCCGTTCTGCGTGGCGCCGGAACGCGAGGACGACGATTCCCTGATCGTCTACCGGGGGCGGACCAGCTACGTCGTGCTGAACCTCTTCCCGTACAACCCGGGCCACCTGCTGGTCTGCCCGTACCGGCACATTCCCGATTACACGGACCTGACCGTGGAGGAAACGGCCGAATTCGCCGAGCTGACGCAGACGGCCATGCGAGTGCTGCGCAAGGTCGCCAACCCGACCGGTTTCAACCTCGGGATGAACCAGGGCGTGACCGGCGGCGCCGGTATCGCCGGGCACCTGCACCAGCACGTGGTGCCGCGCTGGGGCGGGGACGGGAACTTCTTCCCGATCATCGCCCAGACCAAGGCCATCACCCAGACCCTGGGCGAGGTCCGCCAGCAGGTGGCGGAGGCCTGGCCCCAGGCCAACGACGCGGGGCAGGCGACCGCCGGGGCGACGGATGCTGAATAGGCACGCGCGCGGTTTCTTCACCGCGCTGTTCTCCCCGCTTGCCCGCTGGCTGCTGCGGATCGGGGTTTCCCCGGACGCCGTGACCATCGTCGGGACGCTTGGCGTGGTGGTCGGCGCCCTGGTGTTCTACCCGCTGGGCCAGTTGTGGTGGGGCACGCTCTTCATCACCGCATTCATTTTCTCCGACGTCATCGACGGCATCATGGCACGGATGCAAAAGGGCGGAGGGCGCTGGGGCAACTTCCTGGATTCCACCCTGGACCGTATAGCCGACGGAGCGCTGTTCGCCGGCGTCGCTGTCTGGTTCTTCACCGGAGGTGCGGACACCCCCATCGCCATTGCCGCCATCCTCTGCCTCGTCCTGGGCATGGTGGTCTCCTACGCCCGGGCGAAGGCCGAGTCGCTGGGCTTCCAGGCCAATGTGGGCTTTGCCGAGCGCGCCGAGCGGCTGGTATCCGTCCTGGTGGTCACCGGCTTCACCGGCCTGGGCCTGCCCACCGTGGTTCTTTTCGTGACGCTGTGCCTGCTCGCCGCCGCGAGCCTTGTGACGATCATTCAGCGGATCATCACCGTGCGCCGCCAGTCGCTGGACGAGACCGAAGGCACCGCGACCGGACAGGCCGCCTGAGTGCGCCGCTCCGGTGCGCCCGCGGGTGTAACCGGAATTCAGCCGGGCGCGGCGGGGGACTAGTATTAGCACTACCGGCCAATGGATCCGGTAATCCGGTGTGTGCGAAGCGGCATCTGTGTGCCGTCCGCGCTCCGGCGAGGTCATCTATCTACCCATAGGGGTTTTTGTGTCTACACCTGATGTAAGCAGCGAAGCCGGCGCGTCTGCGAAGAGCGTTACGGGCAGCAACCGCGTCAAGCGCGGCATGGCGGAGATGCTCAAGGGCGGCGTCATCATGGACGTCGTCAACGTCGAGCAGGCCCGCATCGCTGAGGATGCCGGAGCCGTGGCAGTCATGGCGCTGGAACGCGTTCCCGCCGACATCCGCGCCCAGGGCGGCGTGTCCCGCATGTCCGATCCCGACATGATCGAGGCGATCATCGCGGCCGTGTCCATCCCGGTCATGGCGAAGGTCCGGATCGGCCACTTCGTCGAGGCCCAGGTCATTCAGACCCTTGGTGTGGACTACATCGACGAGTCCGAGGTCCTGACCCCGGCCGACTACGCCAACCACATCGACAAGTGGAACTTCACGATTCCCTTCGTCTGCGGCGCCACGAACCTCGGTGAGGCCCTGCGCCGCATCAACGAGGGCGCGGCCATGATCCGTTCCAAGGGTGAAGCCGGCACCGGCGACGTCTCCAACGCCACCACCCACATGCGCCAGATCCGTTCCGAGATCAAGAAGCTCGCCGGCATGGCCGAGGACGAGCTCTACGTCGCCGCCAAGGAACTGCAGGCACCGTACGAACTGGTCAAGGAAGTTGCCGCCACCGGCAAGCTCCCCGTTGTCCTGTTCACCGCCGGCGGCATCGCCACCCCGGCCGACGCCGCGATGATGATGCAGCTCGGCGCCGACGGCGTGTTCGTCGGCTCCGGCATCTTCAAGTCCGGCAACCCGGCCCAGCGTGCCGCCGCCGTCGTGAAGGCCACCACCTTCTTCGACGACCCGGACGAGATCGCCAAGGCCTCCCGCGGCCTGGGCGAGGCCATGGTCGGCATCAACGTGGACGAGATCCCGCAGCCGCACCGCCTCGCCGAGCGCGGCTGGTAATTGCACCAAAGCAGCACCCACGACGGCGGCGCGTCACCTTTCTGGTGACTCGCCGCCGTCGTCGTTTGTTTCCCCATCGATTGCTCCGCAACTGCCCTTATGGGGCTCCAAAAGGGCGGTTACGGAGCAGTCGACGGGAGTGGCGTGCGGGTTAGTCGAGGCCGCGGCGCTTGAGGAGCGGTTCGAGCCCGGCGTCGCGTCCGCGGAAGGCGCGGAAGGAATCCAGCGGGTCGCGGCTGTTGCCCCGGGAGAGCAGCTCGGCGCGGAAGAAGTCCCCGTTGGCGCGGGTGAGGCCGCCATGTTCCTTGAACCATTCCACCGTTTCGGCGTCCAGCACTTCGCTCCAGATGTAGGAGTAGTAGCCCGCGGCGTAGCCGGCGCCGGCGAAGATGTGCTGGAAGTATCCGGTGCGGTAGCGCGGCGGGATCAGGTGGTGCGCCACGCCGGCGGCGGCGAGTGCCTTGGCCTCGAACTCCAGGACGTCCTCGGGGATATCGGTGCCGTCCAGCACATGCCAGGCGAGGTCCAGCAGGGCCGCGCCCAGGTATTCGGTGGTGCCGAAGCCCTCGCCCCAGAGCTGCGCGGCGTCGAGCTTGTCCACAACCTCCTGCGGCAGCGCCTCTCCGGTGGCGTGGTGTCGGGCGTAGTTGGCCAGGACCTCCGGCCACATGATCCACATTTCGTTTACCTGCGAGGGGTACTCCACGAAGTCCCGTGGCACGGCGGTCCCGGAGAACCGTGGGTAGGTGACTGCGGAGAACAGGCCGTGCAGGGCGTGGCCGAACTCGTGGAAGGTGGTGCGGAGCTCGTCCAGGGTCAGGAGCGTGGGTTCCCCGGCCGGCGGCTTGGAAATGTTGAGGTTGTTGATCACCACGGGCCGGGTGTTGAGCAGTCCGGACTGTTCCACGAGGGAGTTCATCCAGGCCCCGCCGCGTTTGGATTCGCGCGTGTAGTAGTCGCCCAGGAACAGGCCCAGCCCGGTTCCGTCGGAGTTGCGGACTTCCCAGACACGCACGTCCGGGTGGTAGCCGGCGAGGTCGGCGCGTTCGTGGAACGTGATGCCGTAGAGCGCGTTGGCGGCGAAGAACACGCCGTCGGTGAGGACGCGGTCCAGCTCGAAGTAGGGGCGCAGGGCCTGCTCGTCCACGGCGTAGCGTTCGCGCTTGACCTTCGCGGAGTAGTAGGCCCAGTCCCAGGCCTCGAGGGGGTGGCCGGCGACTTCAGCCAGCGCCTCGGCCTCGGCGTCGGCATTCCGGACAGCGGCCGGAGCGAGCCGGTTCATCATGGTCTGCACGGCGGCGAAGTCCGGGGCGGTCTGCTGGTCGCCGACGAGTTCGGCGAAGTTGGCGAAGCCCAGCAGCGCCGCCTTCTCGGCGCGGAGCCGGACCATGTCCTTGACCAGGTCCAGGACATCGAGGGCGCTGCCGTCGCTGCCGCGGCCGATGGAGGCCTCGTACAGGCGGCGGCGGACGTCCCGGTTTTCGAGCGACGCGAGGGCGGGCTGGTTACTGGGCTGGATGAGGGTCAGCAGGAACTTGTCCCCGTGCCCGGCGGTGCGGGCGGCTTCGGCCGCGCTGGCAACATCGTCAGCGGGCAGGCCGGCGAGCTCGGCGGCGTCGTCAAGCAGCAGCGAGGCGGATTTCATTCCTTCCTTCACCCGCTGGCCGAACTCGGTTCCGAGCCGGGAGAGCTCGGCGTTGACGGCCTTGAGCCGTTCCTGGCCGGCATCGTCGAGCTGGATGCCGGTCTGGCGGAACTCCTTGAGGTACTCGTCCACGAGGCGCGCTGATTCGGCATCGAGTTGGTCGGTGTTGATGGCGGCGAACCGCTCGAACAGCCCGCGGTTGAGGTAAACGGCGTCCTGGTGGGCCGAGAACCGCGGGGACAGTGTGGTCTCAAGGTCGCGAATGGCGTCCGAGGCGTCGGCCGAGACGAGGGTGAAGAAGGAGGCCGCCGCACGCTGCAGGAGCTGCCCGGACCGCTCCATGGCCAGCGCGGTGTTCTCGAAAGTGGCAGGTTCCGGCGTGTCCACGATCGCCTGGATCTCGGCGAGGTGCTCGGCGAGGCCGGCCTCGACGGCTTCGGCGTAGTGCTCCTCGGCGATGTCCGCGAAGGGCGGCAGGCCGAACGGCATGGGGCTGGGGCTCATCAGTGGATTGGTCATGAAATAACTCTTTCATGTCAGGGGCAGGTTCTCAACGGCCTGCTGCGCGTGTTGTGACCGGCGCCACCGTAGGATTAGCGCCATGCGTACCATCACCCCCAGGCTGCGCGGACGTCTTCTCGCCGCGGCCGCAGCGGTCTCCCTCGCGGCTTCCGTCGCTTCCTGCGGCATCGGCGCCCGTCCGGAAAGCAGCGCGTCGGCTTCCGCAGATGCCGGCGGCACCTCCGCCGGCCCGGCAGCAACCCAGGCGCCGGAATCGACGACGGCGGCACCGACGTCGAGCACTCCGACGCCGACGCCGACGCCGACGCCGGGGAAGGGGCCTGACTGCGCGGCCGACCGCTGCGCCTCGGTCGTGGTCACCGGGGACATGTTGGTCCACGACCAGCTCTGGGAACAGGCCCGCGCGGACGCACTGGCCACCGGCGCCAAGGGCCTGGACTTCGGGCCGCTGCTTGAGGGCCAGCGCAAGTACATCGAGCAGGGTGACCTCGCGATCTGCCACCTGGAAACGCCGGTAGCCGGACCCACCGGGCCCTTCTCGTCGTACCCTTCCTTCAACGTTCCGCCGCAGATCATCACGGCCGCCCAGCAGGTGGGCTACCAGGCCTGCACCACCGCGAGCAACCACACGGTGGACCGTGGCACCGCGGGGCTGGTCCGCACGCTGGACGCCCTCGACGCCGCCGGCGTGCAGCACACCGGCTCCTACCGGACCGAAGCGGACGCCCAGGGCGTTCTGATCCTGCAGACCGCCGCGGCCAAGATCGCCGTGATCAGTGCGACTTACGGGCTGAATGGGCTGCTCCCGGAGGCGCCCTGGCAGGTGGACATGCTCGACCCCGACGTCATGATCGCCAAGGCGAAGAAGGCCCGGGACCTGGGCGCCGACATTGTGCTGGGCGCGATGCACGCCGGCGACGAGTATTCCACTGTCCCCAACACCGAGCAGACGAGCGTCGCGCATGCCCTCGCGGACAGCGGCCAGTTCACCATGATCTACGGCCACCACTCGCATTCGGTCCTGCCGATCGAGAAGTACAAGGGCATCTGGATTGCCTACGGCCTGGGCAACGGGATCACCGAACTCTCGCCGGACTATGTCGTGAACAACGAGGGCCTGCTGCTCCGGGTCCAGTTCAGCCAGGACGCCGCCGGCGCCTGGACCGCCTCCGACCTGGCCTGGGCGCCGTCGGTGATTGTCCGCGGCCCCTACCGCTGGTGTTCCGTTGCCTCGGACGCCCCGCAGGGCTCCTGCGCCGGTGCCGCGGCGGACGCGGCCACCCGCAAGCGCACCCAGACTGCGGTCGAGTCGATGGGGGCCGCAGCTGCGGGCGCCCACGAACTGCTCATCACCAAGGAACCGTAGACGCACGCGGACAGGAGGCTTTCGTGGGCAAAGTATCGAGGGCGGACCGGGAACCCCGGAACGGGACCCTCCCGAACGGCATGGACTACCTGAGCTGGGGCCACGGCCCGAAAACACTCCTCTTCATCCAGGGCGGCCCGGGCAGCACGGTTCCCAAGGGAATGATGCGACAGATGTTCCGGCGGCAGTTCGATGCCTTTCTCCACGCCGGATACGCCGTCTGGATTGTCACCCGGCGACGTGGCATGCCGCCGGAGCACAGCATCGCCGACATGGCGGACGACTACGCGCGGCTGATCGACGAGGAGTTCGGCGGGCGCGTCGACGTCGTCGTGGCTGAATCATTTGGCGGGATGATCGCCCAGTATCTCGCCGCCCGGCATCCCGACTCCTTCGGCCACATCGCCATGGTGGTCACGGCCGCGGAGCTGAGCGACTGGGGCAAGGACGTCGATTCCCGGATGGCCACGGCCCTGGCGGGCGGTGACACGAACGGCGCCGCGACGGTCTTCGCCGAGTATCTGCTGCCGGGCCGGCGGATGATGTTGGTGCGGCGGCTGATCGGGCCCCTTATCAGCCGTCGGCTCCTCAGCGGATCCGACTTCCCCTCCCAGGATGTGCTCACCGAGGTGCGGGGCGAAATGACCTTCAATTCCCGGGCGGTGCTCCCGCACATCCGGCGGCCCGTGCTGCTGATCTGCGGCGGCTCCGACCAGTTCTTCCCCCGCGACGTCGCCCAGGAAACGGCCGGGCTCATCGCGGACTGCACCCTCGTCTGGTACGAGGGGAAGGGCCATCTCCGGACAGCCTCGAGCGGACGCATCGCGCGGGACGTGCTGGCGTTCGCCGGCCGCAGTTGAGGCTCGGCCGGCGGGCAGGACGGACGCTGCCGTGGCGGCCGCGCCGTGGCTGTTCCTGGCGTCCTTCCCGTGCAACGAGCGCATCAGCCAGAAGGAGTCGAAGACCGGCCGGGATGCCATCGTTGCGGCCTGGCAGGACGCCCCGACCGCGGGTCTGACAGGTCGTGCCGGCACTGTCAGCTCGTCGTGGAACCGGCCGGCAATCCTTGTCGGCATCGTCGCCGTCGTGTGGGCGGACCTTTCGGCGTTCGGCCGACCTGAACGCGGACCCGGTCGCCGGAAGCGTGCGGGTCGCCGGAGACGCGCTCGGGTCGCCGGAACGTTCCGGCGACTGTGCCGCTTTCCGGCCATTTGGCGTCCGGTGACGTCAGCGCGGGCGGCGGGCGGCGTGCTCGCGGGCGAGGACGGCGTAGGAATCGTCCGGGGCGCCGGGGGAGAAGCTGCCGTATTTGCGTTCCACGGCGGTCCGGATGAGGAAGTCCGCCAGTGCCGGGTTCTTGGGCAGCAGGGAACCGTGCAGGTAGCTCGCCACGATGTTCCGGTAGCGGGCGCCTTCCTGGCCGTCGTTGCTGTTGTTGCCGGTGCCTTTGGCCGTGGTGCCCAGCGGCGACACGCCGGGACCGAGCGTGGTCTGCCCGCTGTGGTTCTCGTACCCCAGAACCGTGCCGAACTCGGGGGAGGACACCGCCACGTTGCCGATCAGCCGCTCGTCCGTGCCGTGGGCCTCCACGTCCAGGATGCCAATCCCAGGGATGACGGATCCCGTCCGGGTCTTGAAGAACTTCCCGAACAGCTGGTAGAGGCCGCAGATCACCAGCATCGGGGTGCCGGCCTCGGCCAGGCCCTTCAGGACTGACTCGCGCGACAGCAGGTCGTCCTGGATGACGAGCTGGCCGCTGTCCTGTCCGCCGCCGCCGACGATCAGGTCGATGTCCGAGGGAAACGCGTCGCCGACATTATACTCCAGCAGCTCCGGGGTGTAGCCGTGCCAGCGCAGCCGCTGGGCCAGCACCAGGGCGTTGCCCCAGTCGCCGTAGATGTTCATGTCCCGCGGGTACAGCTGCAGAACCCGGATGGTGCCCTTGCTGGGCGCCGGGGATTCCTCCGGCGGAAGCTCGTGCCCGAAGGAGAGGCTGGAGTCGGGCTGGGGGGTCATGAGACCACCTCCACTGTGGTGATTTTGGACAGCTCGCGGCGAATGGCCAGCATCGCTGTGTAGGTGCAGAAGACCCGCTTCGGTTTGTCCCTGGCGCCGCTGATGAAGGACGCCAGTGCGGGGGCAATCTCGGTGTCCACCGCGCCGATCGCGACGTCGTCGTACTGCAGCCGCAGCGCCATGTCGTAGGCGCGGGACCCGCTCAACTGGTCCACGCCGCCCTCGCGGAGGGTGTCGAATTCCACGTCCCAGAGCCAGGACATGTCCCGGCCGTCGGCATAGTTGTCGTTGATCGCGATCATCGTGGCGTACCCCGCGGCCGGGAAGGACTTCAGCCCGAGGCGGAAGCCGCTGGGGTTCTTCACCAGCACCAGGTCCAGCGGCAGGCCGTCGACGACGAGGCTCTCACCTCGCCCGAACGCCGGCGCCACCTCGGACAGGGCCGTCAGCAGGCCCTCGTTGTCCGCCAAAGCGCCGTCCCTAACCGCAATGGCCCTGGCCAGGGTCAGCGCCGCTGCGGCGTTGAAGATGTTGTAGACGCCGCGGAGCTTCATCGCCGTGGTGGCCGTGACGCCGTCGTACTCAAAATCCGCGTCCGCCGCACCGACCCGGCGCAGCACGACGTCGGCGTGCGGCTTCGCGGGGGCCGACGGCACCGGGCTGCCGGGGGCGGCCCGCATCTCGTCGTCGTTCGGGAACGTGCTCAGCAGGGAGTCGTCAAGGCCGAAGTAGAGGACCTCGGGGCCGGAGACGGTGTCCGCGATTCGTGCGACGCGCGGGTCCTCGCGGTTGAGTACCACCGTGCCCGTGGTCTTGGAGGCGATGTGCTGCAGCAGCTGCGCGGTCTTGTCGATCTCGCCGAAGCGGTCCAGCTGGTCCCGCAGTACGTTCAGCAGAAGGCAGTAGCGCGGCGGCACCTGGTTGACGAAGTGCACCGCGTGGGCCTCATCCAGTTCCAGCACGGCGACGTCGGCGTTCAGCCGGCCCCGCCAGTCCACCTCGCCAAGCAGCGCAGCGGCCACGCCGCGGGTGAAGTTGCTGCCGGTGCGGTTCGTGAAAACCTTCAGGCCCTGGCTCTCCAGCAGTTCCACCACCATCTTCGTGGTGGTCGTCTTGCCGTTCGTGCCGCTGACGACGGCGACGCCGTGGGGGAGCGTGGACAGTGTCCTGCGCATGAAGCCGGGGTCGATTTTTTCCACCACGAGCCCGGGAAGGGCAGAGCCTCCGCCCCTGAGCCGGGAGACCCGGCGGACGAGCTTGCCGAGCGGAACGCTGAAGTAAAACATGCTTTGTAATATATCCCAGCGGCGGCATGGAAGCCCGCCGGGAGGCGGCAGCGCTTGCCCGGGTCAGGGGCAGCGAGCATTATGCTGTTCGGATGACCAACCCCTTCTCTGTGCCTCCTTCCCGCGTGGGAACTGGGCTGCGGATCGGCGTCCTGGCACTCCAGGGCGACTTCCGCGAACACCTCCAAGCGGTGGAAGCCGCCGGTGCCACGGGCATCGGCGTCCGCCGGCCGGCCGAACTCGACGGCCTCGACGGACTCATCATTCCCGGCGGCGAATCCACCACCATCGACAAGCTGTCCCGCGCCTTCGGGCTCCGCGACCCGCTGCGCCAACGCATCCACGACGGACTGCCGGTCTACGGTTCCTGCGCCGGGATGATCCTCCTCGCGGATGAGATCACCGACCCCGCGAAGGACCTCGCCGGCAACCCGCAGCAGACGTTCGGCGGACTTGACATCACGGTGCGCCGCAACGCCTTCGGCCGGCAGCGCGAATCATTTGAGACGGATCTGGACTTCAAGGGCCTCGACTTCAGCGCCACCGAAAACGGCGTGGCTCCTGTCCACGCGGTCTTCATCCGCGGACCCTGGGTGGAGCGCGTCGGCGCCGGCGTGGAGGTCCTGGCCACCGTGGAACCTTCCAAGGCGTCCCACCCCGAGGCGCTGGCCGGGACGGCTAGAATTGTTGCTGTGCGTTGCGGCAAGCTGCTGGCAACCTCCTTCCACCCGGAAGTGACGGGCGAGAAGCGTGTGCACGAATTGTTTATCCGAATGATCAGAGGAGAAGCGTAAAGCATGTCAGGCCACTCCAAATGGGCGACGACCAAGCACAAGAAGGCCATCCTCGACAGCCGCCGGGCCAAGTCGTTCGCCAAGCTGATCAAGAACATCGAAGTTGCCGCACGCATGGGCGGCCCGGACCTCGCCGGCAACCCGAGCCTGGAACTCGCCGTCACCAAGGCCAAGAAAACTTCGGTCCCCGCTGACAACATTGACCGCGCCATCAAGCGCGGCGCCGGCCTCACTGGCGAAGTCGTGGACTACACCGAGATCATGTACGAATGCCGCGGACCGCAGGGCTCCGCGCTGCTGATCGAATGCCTCACGGACAACAAGAACCGTGCAGCCTCCGAGGTCCGGCTCGCCATCTCCCGCAACGGAGGCACCATCGCCGACCCCGGTTCCGTCAGCTACCTCTTCTCCCGCAAGGGCGTTGTCTCGCTGCCGAAGAACGGCCTGACCGAGGACGACGTCCTCATGGCCGTCCTCGACGCCGGCGCCGAGGAAGTCAAGGACAACGGCGACAGCTTCGAGATCCACTCCGAGCCGACCGACCTGCAGGCCATCCGCGATGCGCTCAAGGAAGCCGGCATGGAGTACGACACCGACGAGGCCGAGTTTGTGCCGTCCATGGAAGTGCCGCTGGATCTCGACGCCGCCAAGAAGTTCATGAAGCTCGTCGACGCCCTCGAGGAACTCGACGACGTCCAGAACGTCTACAGCAACGCCGACCTCAGCGACGAAGTGCAGGCCGCACTGGAATCCGAGTGACCCTCCGCGTCCTCGGCGTCGATCCGGGCCTCACCCGCTGCGGGATCGGCGTCGTGGACGTCGAAAAGAACCGCCGCGCCACCATGGTGGCGTTCGGCGTCGTCGGAACCTCCCCGGAGGAGAGCCTGGACCAGCGACTGCTGGTCATCGCCACCTCCATCGACGAATGGCTCGACCAGTACGAACCGCACGTCCTCGCCGTCGAACGCGTCTTCTCGCAACTCAACGTCAGCACCGTGATGGGGGTCGCCCAGGCGTCCGGGGTGGTGATCGCCGCCGCCGCACGCCGCGGCATCCCGGTGGCCCTGCACACCCCGTCCGAGGTGAAAGCAGCCGTCACCGGCAGCGGCACCTCGAACAAGGAGGCGGTCACCAAACTGGTCACCAAAATCCTCCGGCTCGACGCCCCGCCCCGGCCGGCCGACGCCGCCGACGCCCTCGCGCTGGCAATCACCCACGCCTGGCGGGCCGGGAGCGGAGCCGCCGTCGCCACCACCGGACCCGGCAGCCTGTCCCTGACCCCGGCCCAGCGCGCCTGGGCCGACGCGGAGGCCAAAGCGCGCCGTGCACGCTGAATGTCCGGGCTGCTTGCTAGGGTATTCGTAGATATGTTCGGATAGCCGGGTCTTCCCGGTTCTATTTTCAGCTGAATTTTCAGGAGCCCGGCTTTGATCAGTTTTCTCCGCGGAACCGTAGCGCACGTCGGCCTGTCCTCCGCCGTGATCGACCTCAACGGCGCCGGCATGAGCGTGAACGCGACCCCGCAGACCCTCAGCAGCCTCCGGGCGGGCGAGGAGGGCAAGCTTTTCACCTCCCTGATCGTCCGGGAGGACTCCCTCACCCTCTTCGGGTTCACCAGCGACGACGAACGCGAGGTGTTCGACATCCTGCTTAGCGTCAGCGGTGTCGGTCCCCGCCTGGCGCTGGCCGTCCTGGCCGTCCACGAGCCCGAAGCGATCCGCGTCGCCGCGCACTCCGGCGACGGCAAGGCCTTCACGAAGGTGCCCGGCATCGGCCCCAAGGTCGCCGGCCGGATCGTGCTGGAACTGGCCGGCAAGCTCGTCCCGCACGGAACCGCCGCCGGCGCCACGGCCCCGGCCCCATCCTCCGAAACGGTGTGGAAGCCGCAGGTCGTTGCCGCCATGACGAGTCTGGGCTGGTCCGAGAAGGACGCCACGTCCAGCATCGACAAATCCCTGGCTGATTCCCCCGAACTGGCCGAGAACGGCAACGTGGCCGAGATCCTGCGCGCCACCCTCCGCTGGCTGGGCCAGGACGGCGCCCGCGCCGGAAACAGGGTAGGCGCCCGTGGCTGAGCCGTCGATTGTCGCCGGGGGAGAGGAACCGGAGGAGCGGGTCATCGAAGCCGCCCTCAGGCCCAAGAACCTGCACGACTTCGTCGGCCAGCACCGGGTCCGCAAGCAGCTCTCCCTCGTCCTGGAGGCCTCGCGCATGCGAGGCCGCAGCGCCGACCACGTCCTGCTCTCCGGACCTCCCGGGCTGGGCAAAACCACGCTCTCCATGATCATCGCGGCCGAGATGAACGCCCCGCTGCGGATCAGCAGCGGCCCCGCCATCCAGCACGCCGGGGACCTGGCAGCCATCCTGTCCTCGCTGTCCGAAGGAGAAGTGCTCTTCCTCGACGAGATCCACCGGATGTCCCGGCCGGCCGAGGAAATGCTCTACATGGCGATGGAGGACTTCCGGGTCGACATCGTCGTCGGCAAGGGTGCCGGCGCCACCGCCATCCCGCTGGAGCTCCCGCCCTTCACCCTCGTGGGCGCCACCACCCGCGCCGGCCTGCTGCCCGGGCCGCTCCGGGACCGCTTCGGCTTCACCGGCCACCTCGAGTTCTACTCCGTGGGCGAACTGGAGCTCGTCCTCCGGCGCTCCGCCGGACTCCTGGACCTCAAGGTCAATTCCGCCGGCTTCAGCGAAATCGCAGGCCGATCCCGCGGCACGCCCCGTATCGCCAACCGGCTCCTGCGCCGGGTCCGAGACTGGGCGCTGGTGCACGGCA
Source organism: Pseudarthrobacter sp. PvP090 (assembly GCF_040547365.1). Lineage (NCBI taxonomy): Bacteria > Bacillati > Actinomycetota > Actinomycetes > Micrococcales > Micrococcaceae > Pseudarthrobacter > Pseudarthrobacter sp. PvP090. The sequence goes on along the minus strand of NZ_JBEPPO010000007.1, from coordinate 217,104 downwards.
TCGAGCAGATCGACGCCCGCGCCGCCTCCGCGGCGCTGGACATGTATGAGGTCGACAAGCGCGGCCTGGACCGTCTCGACCGTGCCGTCCTCGAGGCACTCATCCTTAAATTCGGCGGAGGTCCCGTCGGCTTGTCCACCCTGGCCATCGCCGTCGGCGAAGAAACCGAAACGGTGGAGACCGTCGCCGAGCCGTACCTCGTCCGCGAAGGGCTGCTGGGACGCACGCCGCGGGGGCGCATCGCGCTCGCGCCGGCCTGGACGCACCTCGGCTTCGCCGTGCCTCCCGGAATCTTCGCCCAGGACCCGCTTGAGCTCTTCCCGGCCGGGGACGACGGCCCTGACCCGCAGGGCGGGCTGGGCCAGGACGCTGATCCGGAATGGATCCGTAATAGTCAATAGCACCGCTCGTTAACCTTTTCCCTTTAGACTGGTATGACGCTCGGCACGTTCGGGTCTTTGTTTCTGTGCGCGGCCAACACCTGGCCGCCGCCGGCTCGGCATGTTTCCCAGCCAGCCCGGAGCGAAGCGGACGTTGCTGTACAACCAGCTACGCAAGTACAGAACGGAACTATTCCTGTGTTCGGACTTATTTCTGCCCAGACCCAGCCGCAGGCCGGCGGCGGCATCGACATCATGACCATCCTGCTGTTCGCCATGCTCGGCGTCTTCGTCTTCATGATGTTCCGCCGCAACAAGAAGACCCAGCAGCAGCAGGCGCAGCTCCAGTCGAAGTTCGCTCCGGGTGTCGAGGTCATGACGAGCTTCGGCCTGTACGGCCGCATCGTGGAAATCGACGATGAAGAGAACAAGGTCCTGCTGGAACTCTCCCCGGGCAACACCGCCACCGTTCACCGCCAGGCTGTCACCAAGATCGTCGAGCCGGTTGTCGCCGCAGAGGAGCCCACGGTCGTTCCCAACGATGCCTCCTCGCTCACCGTCGACAAGGCCGACAGCGCCGCCCCCGTCAGCGACGCCCCGCGCGACGAGACGCCGGACGAAACCCTGCGCCGCCTCAACGACGAAGGCAAGAAAGACAGCTAGTCTGCCTGTTTGAGCTATCCCGCGAAGTAACGGCTGCGGGCCACCGCCGGAGCGGCCCGACCGGGCCGCCCGGCGGTTTCCTCCGTAAATAATAGAAAGATCGACAATGGCACGAACTGGCCCCAAAAACTCAGCCCTCAGGGTGCTGGTCTGGCTCGGCGTTATCCTCGCCGTCCTGACCGCCGTCCTGGCAGGCGGCACGATGGCCGGCCAGGCGAGCTGGGCTCCCAAGCTCGCCTTGGACCTTGAAGGCGGCACCCAGATGATCCTGGCGCCCAAGGTTGAGGGCGGTTCGGACATCACCGAAGAACAGCTCAACCAGGCCGTGGCGATCATCCGCCAGCGCGTGGACGGCTCCGGCGTCGCGGAAGCTGAAATCAGCACGCAGTCCGGACGCAACGTCGTCGTCAGCCTGCCGGGCACCCCCTCCAAGGAAACCCGGGCGCTGATCCAGGCGTCCGCCGACATGAACTTCCGGCCCGTCCTCCAGGCCGGTCCGGGCGCAGCCGTCCCCGCGGAGTCCCTGACCCCGGACGACCAGCTGCCCCAGCCCACGGCTGAGCCCACCAACGGCAGCGACGTGAACTGGATCACCCCCGAAATTTACAAGAAGTTCGAAACGCTCGACTGTGACAACCCGTCGCAGGACAAGCAGGAACGCTCCGACCCGGCGCAGCCGCTGGTCACCTGTGAACCGGCCTCCGCCAACTCGCCGGCGATCAAGTACATCCTGGGCCCGGTAGAGGTCAAGGGCGCCAACATTGCGGGGTCCACCTTCCAGCTGCAGCGCGGCGCCCAGGGGGCCGTGACCAACGAGTGGGCTGTCAACATCCAGTTCAACGACGAAGGCACCGCCAAGTTCAAGGAAGTCACCGAGCGGCTGTACCAGTTCTACATCGCCGGCGGCGGCCAGGGCGGCTCGGATCCGAAGTCCCAGTTCGCGATCGTCCTCGACGACCAGGTCATCTCCGCTCCGCGGTCCCTCGCGGTCATCACCGACGGCCGTCCGCAGATCACCGGCGGCTTCACCGAGCAGTCCGCGAAGGCCCTCTCCGACCAGCTCCGTTTCGGCGCCCTGCCGATCAGCTTCGAAATCCAGAGCGAACAGCAGATTTCGGCAACGCTCGGTGGCGAGCAGCTCCGGATGGGCTTGCTCGCCGGCCTGATCGGCCTGCTGCTGGTGGTGGTGTACTCCCTCTTCCAGTACCGGGCACTGGGCCTGGTCACCGTCGCCTCGCTCGTGATGGCCGGCGCGCTGACGTTCCTGGCGATCGACATCCTGGGCTGGACCGAAAACTACCGGCTGTCCCTTGCCGGCGTCGCAGGCATCATCGTGGCGATTGGCCAGACCGCGGACTCGTTCATCGTCTACTTCGAACGAATCCGTGATGAGCTCCGGGAAGGCCGTGGCCTCGTCTCGGCCGTCGAAAACGGCTGGAAGCGCGCCAAGCGCACCGTCCTGGCCTCCAAGGCCGTCAACCTGCTGGCCGCCCTGGTGCTGTACTTCGTGGCAGTGGGCAACGTCCGCGGCTTCGCGTTCACCCTCGGCCTGACGGCCATCGCTGACCTCATCGTGGTCTTTATGTTCACGCACCCGACCCTGCAGCTGCTGGCCCGCACCAAGTTCTTCGGTGAAGGCCACCCGCTCTCCGGTCTGGACCCGAAGAGCCTCGGCGCCGTTCCGCTGTACCGGGGGGCGGGCCGGTTCCGCACTCCCGCGGACAAGCCGGCCCAGGTTGCCGCGCTCCGCGCCAAGAACACCGGCGCCACGGCTGAGGCCGAACGCCGGATGACCATTGCAGAACGACGCCTCGCGGAACGACAGGAACAGCTTGCTGGCTCCTCCAAGAGCACGTCCAAGGAGGGCAACTAAATGGCCACCAGCTTCGCCAATTTCGGCAATGAGCTCTACACGGGCAAACGCTCGTACGATTTCGTGGGATCCAAGAAGATCTGGTTCCTGATTGCGGCTGTCCTCGTGGCGCTGTCGATCCTGCTGCCGGTAGTCAAGGGCGGCTTCAACCTCGGCATCGAATTCCGCGGCGGCTCGGAATTCACGGTTTCCAACGTGAAGACCACCGACGCCGCGATCGGCGAGAAGGCCGTCGAGGACGTTGTCGCCGGCAGCATCCCGCGGGTGGCGAACGTCGCCGGCAACACGATGCGGATCCAGACGGACAAGCTCACGGAAGATGAGACGCTCCAGATCAAGGCGGGCCTCACCGAGGCCTACGGCGTGACGGACAACGAGGTGACGTCCACCTTCATCGGACCCACCTGGGGTGCCGACGTCACCAAGCAGGCCCTGCTGGGCCTGGCGATCTTCGTCGGGCTCGCCGCCGTGCTGATGGCGCTGTACTTCCGGACCTGGAAGATGTCGCTCTCGGCGATCGTGGGCATGCTGGTGACGATGTTCATCACCGCCGGCGTCTACGCCCTCAGCGATTTCGAAGTGACCCCGTCGGCCATCATCGGCTTCCTGACGGTGCTGAGCTACTCGCTGTATGACACCGTGGTGGTCTTCGACAAGATCCGTGAGAACACTGCGGACCTGCAGGCCTCCACCCGCCGGACCTTCGGCGAGGAAGTCAACCTGGCCGTCAACCAGACCCTGGTCCGCTCCATCAACACCATGATGGTGGCCATCCTCCCGGTCGGCGCCATCCTCTTCATCGGCGCCGGGCTGCTGGGCGCCGGAACGCTGCGGGACCTCTCGCTGGCACTGTTTGTCGGGATCCTGATCGGCACGGCGGCCACGATCTTCATCGCCGCGCCGCTCTACGCCTGGCTGCGCCACAGCGAACCGGAACTGGTCAAGCAGGCCGAGCGCGTACACCACCGCCGCGCCCAGGCTGCTGCCAAGGCCGACTCCCCGGCGGAGCCGGCCACGGCATAGCCGCCCCGGTCCTGCCGGACCGGTCACCGCAGCCGGACAACCCGCTGGTACCGGACGGGCCGGAGAACGTCATTCGTGACGCTCTCCGGCCCGTCGCCGTATCACCGCCGGTTATCGAAGTATCCTGCTGCGGGAATACACTGGAAGAATTAACGGGTTCGGAGAGGTGCTCCATTGGAAGAACGTTCGACGCCGGTGCCATCAGCGCCGGCGGATAAGGCTCCAGGCCAGGGTACGCAGACTGGTGTGGTGGCTCCCGGACGCGCCGATCCGCCGGTCCCCGTGGACAGCTCGGGCGCACGCCCCACCTTCCCCGGCCGGCGTGAACGCACCCGCTCCCGGCTCGCCCGCCTGACCGGGCGCGGCGCGCCCGCCTATTCCCCGATTCTTGAGCCGCTGCTGCGAACCGTGCGCGCCAACAACCCCAAAGAGGACTTCGACCTCATCCAGCGCGCCTTCGTCGTGGCGGAGCGCTGCCACCGGGGCCAGAAGCGCAAGAGCGGCGATCCCTACATCACGCACCCCGTGGCGGTGGCCACCATCCTGGCGGAGCTGGGGCTCAGCGGAACCACGCTGGCCGCGGCGCTCCTGCATGACACCGTCGAGGACACCTCGTACACCCTGGAGGACCTGAAGGCCGAGTTCGGGCCGGAAGTCGCCATGCTGGTGGACGGTGTCACCAAGCTGGACAAGGTCAGCTTCGGCGAGGCCGCGCAGTCTGAAACCGTGCGCAAGATGGTCGTGGCCATGGCCAAGGACATCCGCGTCCTGATGATCAAGCTGGCGGACCGGCTGCACAACGCCCGGACCTGGCGGTTCGTCTCGGCCGAGTCCTCGGCGCGCAAAGCCCGGGAGACCCTGGAAATCTTCGCCCCGCTGGCGCACCGGCTCGGCATGAACACGATCAAGTGGGAACTCGAGGACCTCTCGTTCGCGGCCCTTTACCCCAAGGTCTACGAGGAAATCGTGCGCATGGTGGGGGACCGGACCCCCGAACGCGAAAAGAACCTCTCGGTCATCCGGAACCAGATCACCGAGGACCTGCGCGAGGCCAAGATCAAGGCCACCATCACGGGCCGGCCGAAGCACTACTACTCGATCTACCAGAAGATGATCGTCCGGGACAAGGATTTCGACGACATCAATGACCTGATGGGCGTCCGCGTCCTGGTCGACTCCGTCCGGGACTGTTACGCCGCCCTGGGCGCCATGCACTCGCGCTGGAACCCACTCCCCGGGCGGTTCAAGGACTACATCGCGATGCCCAAGTTCAACATGTACCAGTCGCTGCACACCACGGTGATCGGCCCGGGCGGCAAACCCGTGGAGATCCAGATCCGCACCCACGAGATGCACCGCCGCGCCGAGTACGGCGTGGCCGCGCACTGGAAGTACAAGGACCAGCCGAACCGGGCCGCGGCCGGGCCCGGAAGTCCGCGCGACGGCGACATGGGCTGGCTCCGATCGCTGGTGGACTGGCAGCAGGAAACCTCCGACCCCGGCGAGTTCCTGGACTCCCTGCGCTTTGAAATCAACGCCCGGGAAGTCTTCGTCTTCACCCCCAAGGGTGAGGTCATGGCCCTGCCCGCCGGCTCCACGCCCGTGGACTTCGCCTACGCCGTCCACACCGAGGTGGGCCACCGGACCATCGGCGCCCGCGTCAACGGCAAGCTGGTCCCGCTCAACAGTGAACTGAACCACGGCGACTGGGTGGAAATCTTCACCTCCAAGGCTGAAGGCGCCGGGCCGAGCCAGGACTGGCAGCACTTCGTCAAGAGCGCCCGGGCCCGCAACAAGATCAGGCAGTGGTTCAGCAAGGAACGCCGCGAAGAGTCGATCGACCGCGGCAAGGAACTGCTGACCAAGGCCATGCGCAAGCAGAACCTCCCGCTGCAGCGCCTGATGACGCATGACGCCCTCGCCGCGGTCGCGGAGGATTTCAAGTACGTCGACATCTCCGGCCTCTACGCAGGGGTGGGTGACGGGCACACCTCTGCCCAGTCCGTCATGGAACGCCTGGTGGAGAGCCTCGGTGGGAATGACACCCCCGAGGACGACCTCACCGAGGTCTCCATTCCTACCCAGGTCACCAAGACCCGGTACTCCGATTCGGGCGTTGTGGTGCGCGGCGTGGACGACGTCTGGGTCAAACTCGCCCGCTGCTGCACCCCGGTGCCGCCGGACCCGATCCTGGGCTTCGTCACCCGCGGCTCCGGCGTCTCCGTGCACCGGACGGACTGCACGAATGTCAGCGGGCTGCTGGAGCAACCCGACCGGATCGTGGAGGTGGAGTGGGCGCCCACACAGTCAAGCGTGTTCCTGGTCGAAATCCAGGTCGAGGCCCTCGACCGCAAGTCGCTGCTCTCGGATGTGACCAGGATCCTGTCGGAAAACCACGTCAACATCCTGGCCGCCAGCGTGCACACGTCCACGGACCGGGTGGCCATCTCCAAGTTCGCCTTCGAGATGGGCGACCCCAAGTACCTGAGCCACGTCCTGAGCGCTGTCCGCCGCATCGACGGCGTCTTCGACGTCTACCGGACCACCGGCAATCGGCGGCGCAGCTAAGGCCGGACGAACGGTCGTGGTCCGGCGCTAAGGCGCCGGGCCGGCCCGCACCTGCTCGAGCTTCGCCAAGGCGGCCTTCCTGTACGGCATGCCCGGGGTGGCTTCGACGGCGTGCATCAGCAGCCGCAGCCTCAGGCCCAGCTCAGGTTTGCCCAGAAGCGCCCGCAGGGCCGGCACAGCCCGCCCGGATTCGACGTGCAAGGCGACGTCCACCGCGGTCCGCAGCGGGCTGGAGACCATCAGTCCGCCGAGGCTCACGACGTCGAACGGGCCCAGGCGCACCTCATGGAAGGTGCAGCCCCGGGTCGACCGGAGACTGGAAATCCGCCGGTTGGCGTCCACCAGCATGGCGAGCCGGTCCGGTTCCGCGGCGCAGCCATAGATCCAAGCTGCCGTCATCCTCCCCGCGACGACCCGCTGGCGGACGGCCGGACCTATCAGGACGGACGCCGCGCGGGCCCGGAGCTGCGGAGTGGGCCGGGTGCCGGGCGGCAGATAGCCGCGCTGGTACAACTGCGTCAGCACGCCGTCGGACGCCATCGCCTGCAGCTCGGGCCAGGAGAACAGCACACCAGGGGAGTACAGCTCGGACGCGGCCAGATTGGCCGGGGCCAGCTCGGACGGGGCCAGGTTGGGCGGTGCTGGCTTGGGCTGGGCCAGGTTGGGCGGTGCTGGCTTGGGCGAGGGCGGGCCGTGAAGAATGACCATTCAGCCATCCTGTCCGCTCCCCGGCAAAGCAAACAGGCCCCGACCCGGTCATGTGGATAACCGGAGCGGGGCCTGCCACGCCTGATTCAAAAGAAGCCGGGTGCTGTGGTGCTTGTTGCTAGGAGAGCTCGCTCGCAGACTTCTCGAGCTGTTCCAGCCAGGCCTCACGGGCCTCGAGGGCTTCCCTGGCGGCCTTGATCTTGCGCTCGTCGCCGGCCCTCTCGGCCTTGGCCAGGTCATCCCGGAGTCCGGCGATGGCCGACTCCAGCTGTGACAGCGCGCTGTTGGTGCGTGCCTTCGTCTCCGGGTTGGAGCGCTTCCAGTTCTCGTCCTCGGCGTGGCGTACGGCGTCTTCGACCTTCCGCAGCCCGGCTTCGACGCGGCCCATGTCGGCGCGGGGAACCTTGCCGGCTTCTTCCCAGCGGTCACGGATGGACTGGAGCGCCTTCTTGGTGGCGGCGAGGTCCTTGATGGGAAGCAGTTCGTTGGCTTCCGCGAGCAGGGCTTCTTTGACCACCAGATTGGCGCCGTATTCCTGGTCGATCTCGTCGTTTGCCGCCTGGCGGTTGGTGAAGAAGACGTCCTGCGCGGCCCGGAATCGTGCCCAGAGGGCGTCGTCGTCCTTGCGGCTGGCGCGCGGCGATGCCTTCCACTCGTCCATCAGACGGCGGTATTCACCGGCGGCAAAGCCCCAGTCGGTCGAGGACGACAGGGCCTCGGCCTCGGTGATCAGCTTCTCCTTGGCGGCCTTGGCGGCCGAGTTGGTGCTGTCCAGCTGGGAGAAGTACGCGCGGCGGTGCCGGTCAAAGACGGTGCGGGCGGCACGGAAACGCTTCCAGAGGGCATCCTCGTTGCTGCGTCCAAGCCGGACGCCGCTCTTCTGCGCGGTCTTCCAGCTCTCGAACAGTTCGTTCATCCGGGCGCTGGAGGTCTTCCACTGGATCTGGGCCGGGTCGTGGCCCGCGATCTCTTCAGCCTCGGCCACGATCGCCTCGCGGGCGGCCAGTTCGGCGGCGCGGACGGCGTCGTGTTCGGCTTTCTCGGCCTTTTCGAGTTCGGAGATCTGCGTGGCAAGGGTGTCCAGGCGGGCCTCGGCGGAGCGAAGGTCGCCCACCATGTTGCGTTCGGCAAGCTGTTCGCGCAGGTGGGTGACGGTCTTCTGCATGTCCGTGGCGGGCGCCTTGGAGCTGACGCGCTGTTCCAGCAGGACAATCTGCGCCACGACGTCGTCGTACTTCCGGGCGAAGTAGCCCAGGGCCTCGTCATCGCTGACGCCGGGGTACTGGCCGACGGGATGCTCCTCGCCGTCGACGGTCAGGAAGACATGGCCGTCGCCCTCGACGCGGCCCCAGCGGGCCGCTTCGGCCAGTGAGGCGGCAGAGGACACGGCGGCCGGTGCGGCGGCCGGAGCGGCGGGGGAGGGCTTTGCCTTCGGCCGGGCGGCGAACGCTGCCGGTGAGGGGGCGGGACGCGGAGCGGCGGGAGTAGCCGGAGCCTCCGGTGCAGCCTCCTCGGCAGGAGCCTCCGCAGCAGTTTCCTCGGCGGGAGCCGGAGCAGCTTCCTCGGCCGGAGCCTCCGGTGCGGCTTCCTCGGCGGGAGCCGGAGCAGCTTCGGGTGCGGCCTCGGCCGTCGTGGCCTTCGCCTCGGGCTCGGCTGCCGACTCCGGCACCGTGCTTGTGGGAGTGTCTGTCGCCTGAACTGTGCCCTGTTCTGTGCTCAGTTCTGCGAACCCAGCCTCAGTTTCGGTCTCGTTGGCAGCTGCTGCTGACACTGTTTCGTCGGATTTCTGACTGTCTGTCACCGCTAGAAGTCTTTCGCTTGGAGGGAAATACCGGGGCCGTGGCCACAAGGGCAACGGCTGGTTACTTCAGAGAGAACGAGTCTATCGTGACTGGTTCGGCAGGGGCGCCGTCTGTGGCGTTATCACCCGGTTTTAGTCCGGCGGCTGCGATATTGGACACCACATCCAGTCCCGAGGTCACCTTCCCCACCACGGTGTAGCCGCCCGCCGCGTCGGCTGGAATGACGGTGTCCTTGTACACAATGAAGAACTGGGTGCCGTTGCCGTAGGCATTCCCGCCGCTCCGGGCGACGGCGATGGTTCCGGCCGGGTAGGTGTTGTCCGGCGGGGTGTTCTCCAGCGGGCCCCAGGTGAAGCTTGGGTCGCTGCTGCCGTCGCCTGCCTTGGAGCCGCACTGCAGCACGCCGAACGTTTCGGCCGTGGTGAGCCGGTGGCAGTTGAGCCCGGCATAGAAGTTCTGGTCCGCGAGGGACTTGAAGACGGCGGCGGCCTGGGGCGCGTTGGTGCCGTCCAGTTCCACGCCGAGTGTGCCGCTGTTGAGCTTGAGTTCCCCGGTGAAGGTCTGGCCGGCTGCCGTTTCAGGCTTCGGGATGTTGTCGGCGTTGCTCGGGGAGGCCGACGGCGTGGCCGAGGGGGTGGTCAGCCCGGCCTGGGCGGCGGCGTACTCGTCCTCGGTGGGATTGGAGGCGAAGACCGTCAGCTGCAGCACGAGGGCAACGACTACCGCGGCCGTTCCCGCGCCAATGGCCAGGACGTTGTCGCGCTTGCGGCGCTTGTCCTGCTCCTTGCGCAGCTCGCGCTTCGCCTCCATTTGCTGGACGCGCCGCTTGGCTTCGCGGGCGCTCCGTGAACTGGCCGCCAAAAGTCCTCCTGGGTGTAGGGCCGAACCCGGCCAGCGCGGGGGCGCCGTCGCGTGTTCAGCGGTAATGCTGCCGGCAGCCCGGGCGTATCCGGCCGCATTAGAAGTTGCGGGCGCAGAACGCATAAACTGACTGCCGCACACAGTTTATGCATGACCGGCCTGTCTGCCGCCCATCTGCTCCCCGTTTCGGACGGCCCGTTTCGGCCGCAGCGCGGCGCAGGGGACCACGGCCGGTTTTACCTGAGGAGAAAATCCACCATGGCACGCACCGCCTCCCTGTCCGGATTCCCCGAGTGGCTTCCCGAGGAGCGGCTGGTGGAGCTGCATGTGCTGGACACGCTGCGCAGGGTCTTCGAACTCCACGGCTTTTCCTCCATTGAAACCCGCGCGGTGGAGACGGTCGGGCAGCTGCTGCGCAAGGGCGAGATCGACAAAGAGGTTTACGGACTGAGCCGGCTCCAGGACGACGACGGCGACAGCGCCACAGGCACCGCAACGGACACTGAAACAGGCGCCGCCAGGTCACACAAGGGCGATCCGCACGCCCTGGCGCTGCACTTCGACCTCACGGTGCCGTTCGCCCGGTACGTCGTCGAGAATGCCGGCTACCTCGCTTTTCCGTTCCGCCGCTACCAGATCCAGAAGGTCTGGCGCGGGGAGCGTCCGCAGGAAGGCCGTGCCCGCGAGTTCACCCAGGCCGATATCGACATCGTGGGCGACGGCGACCTGCCGTTCCGTTACGACGTCGAGATCGCGTTGGTCATCGCCGAGGCCCTGAGCGCCCTGCCGATCCCGGCTTTCCTGCTCCGGATCAACAACCGCAAACTGGCCGAGGGCTTCTACAACGGCGTTGGACTCACCGACACCGCCGGTGTGCTGCGCAGCATCGACAAGCTTGAGAAGATCGGCCCGGCCAAGGTGGCCGAGCTGCTGAAATCCGAGCTCGGCGCCACCGACGAGCAGGCCCAGTCCGCCCTCAAGCTGGCCTCGATCCGCACCGAGGACACGTCGTTCGTGGAGCAGGTCCGCGCTCTTGGGGTCAGCAACGAACTGCTTGAGGAGGGCCTGACCGAACTGGAGCAGGTCATCGCGGCAGCCGTCCAGCGGGCGCCCGGCAAGGTCGTTGCTGACCTCAGCATCGCCCGCGGCCTGGACTACTACACCGGCACCGTGGTGGAGACCGTCCTGGTGGGCCACGAACAGCTCGGCTCGATCTGCTCCGGCGGGCGCTACGACGCCCTCGCCAGCAAGGGGAACCGCAAGTTCCCCGGCGTCGGCCTCTCCATCGGCGTGACCCGGCTGGTCTCCCGGATCCTCAGCCAGGACCTCGCCAAGGCGACACGGTCCGTCCCGACCGCCGTGCTGGTGGCGCTCAACAGCGATGACAGCTGGGGCGCGGCGCAGGACGTTGCCGCGGAGCTGCGGAGCCGCGGAATCGCCACCGAGGTCGCGGCCAAGGCCGAGAAGTTCGGCAAACAGATCAAATTCGCGGACCGCCGCGGCATCCCCTTCGTCTGGTTCACCGACGACGACGGCAAGCACCAGGTCAAGGACATCCGCTCCGGCGAGCAGGTCGACGCCGATCCGGCCACCTGGGCTCCGGCCGCGGAGGACCTGTATGTCCGGGTCCTGAAAGCCTAGGCGGCGGCTTTCCGGAACCGCAGAACGACAAAGCGCCCGGCCACGCCCAGCGCCAGCACGGCCGCCATGCCCAGCACCGAGGCGGGCGGCAGGGTCACGGCCAGGAGCAGGCAGCCAAGGAAACCCAGCGCGTTGAGCCAGCGCGGGGCATGCCAGGGGCGCGCGGGCAACGTGAAGGCGGCGGCATTCGTCACGGAGTAGTACACCAGGACGCCGAAGCTGGAGAAGCCCACGACCGTCAGCACGTTGGTGGTCAGCAGCAGCACGATGACGGCGGCCGCGACGGTCAGTTCGGCGAGGAACGGAACCGTGTGCGGGCCGCCCACCCGGGCGAGCGGGGACGGCAGGTCACGTTCCCGCGCCATCGCCATTGCGGTCCGGCCGACTCCCGTGATCAGTGCCAGCAGCGCGCCGAGGCAGGCAGCCGCGGCGCCGGCCTGAACGAACGGGGCGCCGGCGCTGAGCCGCGAGCTGGCGACGGCGTCGAGCAGCGGCGCCGTCGAGGTGGCCAGCTGCTGCGGCGGCAGGTGCCACTGCAGCAGCAGCGCCAGCCCGAGGTAGATCACGAAGGCCCCGGCCAGCGCGGCCAGGATGGCGCGCGGGATGGTGCGGGTAGGGTCCTTGACCTCTTCGCCCAGCGTCGCGATCCGCGCATAGCCGGCGAAGGCAAAGAACATCAGTCCGGCTGCCGGGAGTACACCCCAGCCGCCGCCTGAGCCGGCGGCACCGTCCGATGGGGGATGCGGCCCCAGGACCGACGCGGCCGCCACGAACGCGAGGGTGGCGAGCACCACGCCCAGCAGGATCCGGGTCAGCAGGGCGGTCCGGGTGATGCCAAGCAGGTTCACTCCAGTCAGGACCACGACGGCGGCCACCGCCAGCGGCGTCGCGAACTCCGGCGCCGCATAGTGGCCGAACGTCAGCGCCATCGCCGCGCAGGAAGCAGTTTTTCCGGTCACGAAGCCCCAGCCCGCGATGAAGCCCGGCCACTCTCCCAGCCGCTTCCGCCCGTAAACGTAGGTGCCGCCGCTGGAGGGGTACTGGGCGGCCAGCTGGGCGGAGGCGACCGCATTGCAGTACGCAATCACACCGGCCAGGGCCACGGCGACGGCGAGCAGCGGACCGGCGAGGGCGGCGGCGGGCGCGAAGACCACAAAAACGCCGGCGCCCAGCATGGAGCCGAGCCCGATCGCGGTCGAATCCACAACGCCAAGGCGGCGCTGCAGCGGCCGGGGGGTGTGCCGGTCAGGGGGTGGCGTGCTCTGGTGCCGGCTTGCCATGGCGGGAGGGGCCTTTCCAACGGGTAAACTCGTACGGGATCGTTCCAGTAGCGATCCTATTGAACATGAGTTTTGATTTCCCTCTGTCTTCTTCAGAAAGGCGTGCTGTGCTGCGCACACATGACCTCGGATCCCTCCGCTCCGAGCACATTGGACAAACCGTAACCCTCGCCGGCTGGGTCGGCCGGCGTCGTGACCACGGTGGTGTCGCCTTCGTTGACCTGCGCGACGCTTCCGGCGTGTCCCAGGTGGTCGTCCGTGAAGAGGAAGTCTTCCACGGGCTGCGCAACGAGTTCGTGCTGCAGATCGTAGGCACCGTTTCCCGGCGCCCCGAGGGCAACGAGAACCCGGCGCTGGCCACCGGCGAGATTGAGGTCATGGCCGAGAAGGTCACCATCCTCAACACCTCCGAGCCGCTGCCGTTCCAGATCGACGAGCACGTCGAAGTCGGCGAGGAAGCCCGCCTCAAGCACCGCTACCTGGACCTGCGCCGCCCCGGCCCGGCCCGCAACCTGCGCCTGCGCTCCGAGGCCAACCGCGTGGCCCGCGAGCTGCTCCACCAGGACGGCTACGTCGAGATCGAAACCCCGACGCTGACGCGCTCGACGCCGGAAGGCGCCCGCGACTTCGTGGTCCCCGCGCGCCTGGCGCCGGGTTCCTGGTATGCGCTGCCGCAGTCCCCGCAGCTTTTCAAGCAGCTTCTGCAGGTGGGTGGCTTCGAAAAGTACTACCAGATCGCCCGCTGCTACCGCGATGAGGACTTCCGCGCGGACCGCCAGCCGGAATTCACCCAGCTCGATATCGAAGCCAGCTTCGTCGAGCAGGACGACATCATCCGTCTCGGCGAAAACATCGTCAAGGCACTGTGGAAGCTGATCGACGTCGAGATCCCGACGCCGATCCAGCGCATCACGTATCACGACGCGATGGCCCGCTACGGCTCGGACAAGCCGGACCTGCGCTTCGGCCAGGAGCTCACCGAGCTGACGGAATTCTTCAAGGACACCAACTTCGGCGTCTTCAAGGCACCCTACGTCGGTGCCGTCGTTATGCCCGGGGGTGCCTCGCAGGCCCGCCGCGCCCTCGACGCCTGGCAGGAATGGGCCAAGCAGCGCGGCGCGAAGGGCCTGGCCTACGTCCTGTACAAGGAAGACGGCGAACTCGCCGGCCCCGTGGCCAAGAACCTCACCGACACCGAGCGTGCGGGCCTCGCCGACGCCGTCGGCGCCAAGCCCGGTGACTGCATCTTCTTCGCTGCCGGCGAGCAGACCCCGTCCCGCGCCCTGCTGGGTGCCGCCCGCGTGGAGATCGGCCACCGTACCGGCCTGATCAACCCCGCTGACTGGGCTTTCTGCTGGGTCGTCGACGCACCGATGTTCGAACCCGCCGCAGCCGCAGTGGCGTCCGGTGACGTCGCCGTCGGTGCCGGCAAATGGACCGCCGTGCACCACGCATTCACCTCACCCAAGCCGGAATTCATGGACAGCTTCGACCAGGATCCCGAGTCGGCCCTGTCCTATGCTTACGACATCGTCTGCAACGGCAACGAAATCGGCGGCGGCTCCATCCGTATCCACGAACGCGACGTCCAGGAACGGGTCTTCGAGCTCATGGGCCTGGACAAGGAAGACGCCCAGACCAAGTTCGGCTTCCTGCTGGAGGGCTTCAAGTTCGGCGCGCCTCCCCACGGCGGCATCGCGTTCGGCTGGGACCGTGTGGTCGCGCTGCTGGCCGGCGTCGAGTCCATCCGCGACGTCATCGCCTTCCCGAAGTCCGGCGGCGGTTTCGACCCGCTGACCCAGGCTCCTGCTCCGATCACGGCGCAGCAGCGCAAGGAAGCCGGCGTGGACTTCAAGCCTGAAGCCAAGAAGGCTGACGGCACCAAGTAGCCTGACGTGATCAACTGCAAAGGCTCTCCGGGCAACCGGGGAGCCTTTGCTGTCGCTGTGCCGGAACTGGACCGGCGATTACTGGAAGATCTGCCGGACGGAAAGGGGCCCGATGGAGCCGGAACCGATGGCCGGGCTTGAGGAGCTGATGGATGCCGCGTGGCCTGCCGCCGAGCGGGAGGAATCCGGCGGCTGGGTGCTCCGCGCCGCCTCCGGCGTGACGCAGCGGGCCAACTCCGTCTGGCCCCGCAAACCCGGGGCCGACCCCCACGCGCTGGTCGCCGCGCTCCGGGAGGCGCGCCTCTGGTACCGGAAACGCAGGCTGCCGCTGATCTTCCAGGTCTTCGAGGACCCGCGCTACGCGCCGCTCCACACCGTCCTGGATGAGGAAGGGTTCACCCGGCAGTCCGAGACCCTGGTGCTGGTCCGCGACGGCGGCACGGAGTCGACGGGCCGCTTTGACAGCGGCATCGAGATCACCGCCGAGCCCTCTCCGGAGTGGTTGCGGCTGTGGTGGAGCGTGGACGGCCGCGGCGACGACACTGCCCTCGCCGTCGCCCGCGGGATCCTCGAGCGCTGCCCCTCGCTGTACGCCCTGGTGCGCGACGACGACGGCCGTCCCGCCGCCGTCGGACGCCTTGCTCTTCCGCCGGGCGGGACAGGCGGGCTGTACTGCATGGTGACGCGCCCGGATGCACGGCGGCGCGGCCATGCCGACCGGATCCTGCACGCCCTGATGCGCGAAGGGGACGCCCTGGGTCTCAGCAGCTACTGGCTGCTGGTGATGGCCTCCAATGCCGGCGCCCGGGAACTCTACACCCGCGCCGGTTTCCAGGAATCCGGCCGATACATCTACCGGCAGGAACGGCCCAAGCGGCACCTGACCGGGTGCTGAGAGCAGCGGCCGCGCGGCGGCGTACTGCCACTCGGACGATTATGTCCCAGTCGCGATGGGTCGGGTCGCATTCGTTTGGTCGGCCTTAGGCTGGGGCAACGCGCAACACCTATCTGATGGGGGACAGATATGAAGCACCGATTTGCGTTGAGCGCTGCAGTTGCCATCGCTCTTACGTTGGCGGCATGTGCGGCAACGCCTGAGAGGGATGCGAACACCGGAGCTTCCTCGCCTTCAGCGCAGCAAGAATTGCCGACCGAGTTACTTCTCAGTGGCGAGGGTAAGAAGGCCATAGTTCACTCCGGTCCGTCATCCGCTCCGCGAGTAGACGCCCAGCTCACGGGAAGCCTGGAAAAGGACGGAGCCGGATGCCTCTTCATCCGGGCGGAAGACGGTGATGACTACACGTTGGTTTTCCCCGAAGGAACGAAGTTCGATGGCGAATCATTGGTTCTGCCCGATAGTTCGGCGCTGTCTGAGGGAAATTCCGTAGCCCTCGATGGCGCCCGTGTTCCGGCCAACGAAAGCTTGAGCATGTGTTTGAACTACGCCAGGCTCTTGTCCGTGGGAAAGGCCACCGTTATCCGTTCGTAGCCACAGAACCAGTAGCCACGGTGCCCAGCCCGGTGCCAGACCCGAGATCCAGGACGGACAGCCGGTGAAGATGCGGGGCGCCCCAAGCATCCAGGAAACCACATCCGCCGACCAGGCAGGGACCGGGCCTTTCAGCACTGGGGACCCTGATCGCTGCGGAGAACAATCGGAGTCAATAAGGGCATGCGCCCCCTTTCGGCCAGGTTGCCGGACCAGCCGTCGACGGCCGCAATTCACGGAGGCACCTCATGAAAGTTGTTATTGCAGAATCCGTAGCGATGATGGCCATCGGTGATGGTGTACTCGGGGTGTTGTTTCCGGTGCAGCACTCGACCCGGTGGGAATTCGGCCCCGAGCCGTGGCGTAAGTGCATGCGTATGTGGGCCGAACATCCCGACTTGACGCGGGCTGTGAGTCTTCTTCAGGTCGTCGGCGGCGTCGTTTGGGCGGCGCGCCTTCCTTCAACCCCGGCGACCAGCTAACCGAGCTGCTGACACTGTTCAAGGCAGCACCGGCGACAGCCGGGTTGCCCGGGACCAGGACTCCGTCTCGAAGTGAACAGCGGACACCGCCTTGGCAGTGCTGCCAAGGACCTGAAGGCCGCGCACCTCAGGGGCGTCGAGCACAATGTGGCCACGCCCTTCAACGCCCTGTCCGCCACCCTGCTCTTCGGCTCCATGGGCCAGCAGAAGCTGGAAGCCCAGCAGCGGAACCGGACGATCCTTGCACGGCGTCCGAGCGCCTTCGACCGGGATCTAAAAGAGTCAGAGGTGCCCACTAGTTTGGGTATATGGAAAGCACGGACTGGAGTGCGGAGGTAAGGGAGGCCCTGGCGGCTGTTGCGGCGTTGAGTGCGGCGCTGGATTCCGTCCCTGGGGGCGGCGCTGACCGCACTGATCGGTCAGGTTCTGATATCGCTGGTCCGTCCGGTTCTGGCCACAGTGGTCCGTCCGGGGCCGGCCCGTTGGGGGATGATCCGTTGCGGGATCTGGCGGATGAGTGCCTGGACGGTCTGGGCGACATGGCCCAGGTGGAGGCGCGGTTTGCTGCGTTGAAGGTGCTGCTGGCGGCGGCCTATGTGCGGGCCACCGATGCCATGGCGGCACCGGCGGTGGCCCTGCAGGACGCCAGGTGCCAGGAGATGGCGGTGACCGCTGAGGTCGCGTGTGTCCTGACGGTGGGAGCGGGGACCGCCGGGGCGTTTCTGGGCGACTGTCTGGCCCTGACGAGCCGTTTGCCGCTGACCCTGGCTGCGCTGGGTGCCGGGACGATCTCCTGGGCGCACGCCCGGGTCATGGTGGATGAAACCGCGAACCTGGACCCGGCCGGGGCCGCCGCGCTGGAGGCGCACTTCCTGGACCCCGACGCCCCGAACCCTGCCCGGGGCTGTCCGGCCGGGGACCTGGTCCCGTACCGGTTCCGCTCGAAAGTGCGCTCGTGGCGCGAACGCCACCACCCGGACAGCATCGAACAACGCCACACCAGAAGCGCGAAAGACCGGCGGGTCGAATTCCGCCCGGACTCTGACGGGATGGCCTGGCTCTCCGCGTACCTGCCGGCAGATACCGCCGCGGGGATCTGGGACCGGACCACCACTGCCGCCCGCGCCCTCCAGGGCCCGGACGAGGCACGCACCCTGACCCAGCTCCGCGCCGACATCGCCGCCACCTTGCTCCTCAACACCGGTACCGACACCGGTACCGACGCCGGTCTTGCCGGGGAGGTGCCGGTCCCGCGCGCACAGGTCCTCATCACCGTCCCCGTACTCTCCCTCCTGGGTGCCACGGAGGAACCGGCGATGCTCGACGGATACGGGCCGATCCCGCCCTCGATGGCCCGCCGCCTGGTCGCCGACGGCGCCGGCTCGTTCTACCGGGTCCTGGTCGATCCCCGGGACGGGGCGCCGCTGGAAATCGGCCGGAACAGCTACCGCCTCACGAAGACCATGCGCCAATGGCTCCGGCTCCGCGACGGCCGGTGCCCGTTTCCCGGGTGCAACAACCCGTCCCTGGACAACGACGCCGACCACCTCCTGGCCTGGGCCGGCGGAGGCACCACCGGGATCGCCAACCTCGGCCAGCCGTGCCGCAAGCACCACCGCCTCAAACACGCCTCGGCCTGGACACCCTCCGGGGCCAGCAAAGACACACCGCCCGGCTGGACCTCACCCTCAGGGCGCTACTACCCCAGCGAGCAGCAGGACTGGGAACCACCCCACTGGCCACCCGGCGTCCTGGAAGCGAACGCGGACCCGAACGGAGACGCGGAAATGGATCCAGCCCCGGACCGCGGCCTGCCTCCGGATCCGGACGTTGATCTGAACTGCGGCCTGCCCCCGGATCCAGCACAGGAACAGGAACAGGAACAGGAACAGGAACAGGAACAGGAACTGCCTGAGGGCCCCTTCCCCGGTTGGCACCTGCTCACGGCCGGGCACGCATTGGCCGCCGCAAATGTGGACGATCCTGGCTGGCAAGAACCCCTCGAAGTTAGCATTCTGGAACACTTCCTGCTTCAATACGCCTCACAGGGCTAAGACAGTGTCTGCCTGTAGCGCCGGCGTTCGGCAGCAGGAAAGCGAAGGGGCCGTCATTCCACCTGCACACTGGGGGATGGAGCGGCGGCCGTTTCTACGACGGCGGATCCGTCACCAGGATCCGCACCGCGCACAGGTCCGCGGCGGCCCTCTTCAGCACCGCGGCGCGCGGGTCCGGGACATCCAAGAACGCCAGCCTCGGGCGGGCGGCGAGCTGCTTGAGTACGGGTTCGGCGAGGACCTGCTCGGCCAGGGTCCGGTCGCCGCCCGGCGCAAGGTATTCGATCCGGTGGTCCGCGAAGATCCGGGCGGCATGCTCCGCCACGGCCTCCACCAGGGCGTCCGCTTGGTTCGCCCGCCGCCGGGCAAAGCGCTGCTGGGACCATCCGCCCGCCGCCGTCCGGGACTGGACGTGGCGCGTCCCGGTCTTGGATGCGAGCACGGCGCCGCCGCTGACCACTGCCACGGAGTAGCCTCCGCGGCGGACCAGCACAGCCCCGATGCTCCGCGGCTGGGATGCCAGGGACGCAAGCCGCGCGACGGCGTCGCTGCCGCGCCCGGGCCGGCCGTCCACCGGCCACGGCGCCTGCAGCAGCGCCACGGCCCCGTCCGCGGCACTCAGCTGCAGGCCGGCGTCGAGCTCCTCCTCGGCTAGCGCGCCATGGCTCGCGGCGAAGCGCTCCACCCAGCCAGGCAGCCGGGCGCCGGAGACGAACGCCACACGGGACTCGGGGCTGGGCATGGCAGGCACTCCATTGCGGGGTAGGTACAGGGGGTAGGACGGTGTCAGCGTGGGCGGCAACTAGAAGTAGCCTATCTATGTGGAAGATCTCTTTGGCGCAGGACGGGACAGCGGCGGCGCTATCGAGGATGACGGCGACGCCGAAGACACGGTCGACGCAGGCTCCGACCGCCGCGCCCCTTCACCGCGCAGCCCGCTCGCCGTCCGGATGCGGCCGCGGACGCTCGATGATGTGGTGGGCCAGCAGCATCTCCTCGGCCAGGGCTCGCCGCTGCGCCAGCTCGCCGCCGGCACGGACGCCACCGGCCCCGCCGGCCCCAGCTCGCTGATCCTCTGGGGGCCGCCCGGCACGGGCAAGACCACGCTCGCCCACGTCATCGCCAAGGGCCCCGGCCGGAAGTTCGTCGAGCTCTCCGCCATCACCGCCGGCGTCAAGGACGTCCGCCGCGTCATGGATGAGGCCCTCACCGCCCGCGACCTCTTCAAAACCACCACCGTGCTGTTCCTGGACGAGATCCACCGCTTCAACAAGGCCCAGCAGGACGCCTTGCTGCCCGGCGTCGAGAACCGCTGGGTGGTCCTGGTCGCCGCGACCACCGAAAACCCCTCTTTCTCCGTCGTCTCGCCGCTGCTCTCGCGGTCGCTGCTGCTGACGCTGAAACCGCTCACCGACGCCGACGTCGAGGGCCTGCTGCTGCGGGCCGCCGCTGACGCCCGCGGCCTCGGCGGCAAAGTGGAACTCAGCGACGAGGCCCTGGCGCACCTGGTCCGGCTCTCCGGCGGGGATGCCCGCCGGGCCCTGACCGCGCTCGAAGCCGCCGCCGGCGTCGCCTT
Organism: Pseudarthrobacter sp. PvP090; assembly: GCF_040547365.1. Taxonomy (NCBI): domain Bacteria; kingdom Bacillati; phylum Actinomycetota; class Actinomycetes; order Micrococcales; family Micrococcaceae; genus Pseudarthrobacter; species Pseudarthrobacter sp. PvP090. The sequence goes on along the minus strand of NZ_JBEPPO010000007.1, from coordinate 196,815 downwards.
CGGAGACGCGGACGACGCCGACGGGATGGCGGCGGCCGGGGACGCTCCGGTGAAGATCGAACTCAAGCACACGGAACGTGCCCTCGACGTCGCGTCCGTGCGCTATGACCGGGCCGGCGACCAGCACTACGACGTCGCCAGCGCCTTCATCAAGTCCATCCGGGGCTCCGACGTCGACGCCGCCCTGCACTACCTCGCCCGGATGCTCGAGGCGGGGGAGGACCCGAAGTTCGTGGCCCGCCGCATCGTTATCTCCGCGGCCGAGGACGTGGGAATGGCGGACCCGACGGCACTGCAGACCGCCGTCGCCGCCGCCCAGGCCGTCCAGCTGATCGGCATGCCCGAAGGCCGTATCGTCCTGGCGGAGGCCGTGGTCCACCTTGCCACCGCACCCAAATCCAACGCCGCTTACATGGGGATCAACCAGGCCATCGCCGACGTCCGTGCCGGCCTCGGCAACGGCATTCCCGCCCACCTGCGCGATGCCCACTACCCGGGGTCCAAGCAGCTGGGCCACGGGCAGGGCTACAAATACGCCCATGACGCGCCCCACTCGGTGGCCACCCAGCAGTACCCGCCGGACGACCTCGTGGGACGCAACTACTACGAGCCGACCGCCAACGGCGCCGAACGGGACATCTCCACCCGGCTGGAGCGGCTGCGCAGGATCATCCGGGGCAAGTGACCGGCGGGCCCGGAAAGTGCCCGTTGACTTCCCGTCCGCGAGGTCTAACGTGGACTTAAGTCAGCAAGGACCTGCTGAACGTGCGTGCTTGGTCGGGGACAGCAGCACATGGTGCCGGCTCCTCGCTTCCCGGACCTCAGGTTGGCGGCCGGCACATCAATAGTCAGTCTTCATGCAAGGCTTCGTCGCCCAAGTTACTTCGTCGCCCAAGTTGCAAGGTTGTGCCTCCCATGCCCGTCAATTTCGTCACAGCACTGGCCGTTAAGTCCTTTGATCTGCCGGACAAGAAACGGTGCCCGGACAACGCCGAATTCGATCTCGTCACCGTGAACGACTATTCCGTGGCGCGGCTGATCCTTGGTCCGGGCTGGCGGTGGTCCCAGTCCATCAGACCCTTTGAACAGACCGACCTCTGCGAACACCACCATCTGGGATTCTGCATCTCGGGCGTGATGGAAGTGGAATCCTCCGAAGGGCTGCGCTCCACGATCCGCGCCAACGATACCTACGCGATTCCGCCCGGCCATGACGAATGGGTCGCGGGCTCCGCCCCGTTCGTGGCGGTCGAATTCCTGGGCGCGGCATCGTTCGGGCGTCGCGGCGGGCGGGGCGTACACGCCCGGACCTGACGCCGGCCCTGACGGTCCGGCGGCTCCGACGTGCTAGGATTGTTCGTTGTCTGGCAAGGCGCAGACGCACAATCCACCCGATTTCAGCATTTCATGCTGTCCTGATGGATTAGCGCTGTGCCCAGTAGCAAAAGGCAGCGGTTGGCCGATGCTCTCCATCGTGGAGGCCAGTAACACTGACACACCGCAGATATTGGAAGGACACAAGTGGCTAACAACACTCGTGCTCGCCGTACCGCACGCCTCTCGCGTGCCCTCGGCATTGCTCTGACCCCCAAGGCCGCCAAGTACATGGAGCGCCGCCCGTACGGCCCCGGTGAGCATGGCCGTGCCCGCAAGAAGCAGGACTCCGACTACGCCGTACGTCTGCGCGAAAAGCAGCGTCTGCGCGCCCAGTACGGCATCCGCGAAGCCCAGATGACCCGTGCCTTCGAAGAAGCACGCCGCACCAAGGGCCTGACCGGTGAAAACCTGATCGAACTGCTCGAAATGCGTCTCGACGCCCTCGTGCTGCGTGCAGGTTTCGCCCGCACCATCGCCCAGGCCCGCCAGCTGGTTGTCCACCGCCACATCCTGGTCGACGGCATCCGCGTTGACCGCCCGTCTTTCCGCGTCTCCGAGGGCCAGCTGGTCCACGTTCACAGCCGCAGCGAGTCCATGCCTCCGTTCCAGGTCGCAGCAGCCGGCGCCCACCGCGACGTCCTGCCGATGGTTCCGGCCTACCTGGACGTCAAGCTTGACGCCCTGCAGGCACGCCTGGTCCGTCGTCCCAAGCGCTCCGAGGTCCCCGTGACCTGCGAAGAGCAGCTCGTTGTGGAATTCTACGCACGCTAGATCCAACGCGACACCTTACAAAGAAGCCCGTGGCAAGCGCCGCGGGCTTCTTTGTATGTAAGGTACTTGGGGGAGTTCTGCGGTTGCCGGCTGTGTCAGCCGGAGGCGCCCGCAGGGACACGACGCAACAAGGAGATGAACGACTATGACTGGTGGCGATATTGCCGGCCTGATCGCGGCCGGAGTGTTTGCACTGCTGGTCCTGCTGCTCGCCGTGCCGATTCTGAAGCTCGGGGGAGTGTTCGACGAAGTGCGGACCTCGATCCGTTCCATCAGCGACGGTGCGACCCCGCTCATGGACGAAGTCACGGCGACCGTGTCGAGCACCAACGAGCAGCTGAAGAAGGTCGACGGGATCACGAACAACGTCTCCGACGCGTCGGCCAACATCTCGGCGCTGTCCTCGCTCGTGGCCGCCACCGTGGGTTCGCCACTGATCAAGGTCGCCTCCTTCAGCTACGGCGTGCGGGCGGCCTTCTCTGCCCGTAAAAAGCCCGCTACCGGCCGCCGCAGCCGCTAATCCCAGCTGGAGAACCTGACATGAACAGAATCATCTGGATGGGAATCGGCGTCGCCATCGGCGTCATCGCGTTCCGCAAATTCACCGAGGCGCAGTCCACCCTGGGCCCCGAGGGCCTCAACCGGGCCGTGGGCCGGCTCACCGACGGCCTGTACGACTTCGCCGACGCCGTCCGCGAAGGCATGAACGAGCGCGAGACCGAACTCCGCGGCGCCCTGGGCATAGACGCCGGCCTGGAAAAGGCCATCGGCCACGGCACGGCCGGACGGGATGCAGTCCGGCGCTAGCCGGGAGAGAATTGAAAGAGGCCGGCACCCGCATGTGGGCCGCTGGCACGGCCCAAGGCCGGGACCACACCGTTCCCGCGGACCACACGCGCGAACCCCAAACGCAGTGAACAAAAAACACAGTGAACATAAACACAGTGAATATTGAAGGGTATGTAATCAGCTCATGAAGTCGCAGGAGATCACCAAGCGCTGGATCGACTTTTTTGTCAGCAAGGGCCACACGGCGGTTCCCTCCGCGTCCCTGGTCTCCAGCGACCCTTCCCTGCTGTTTACTGTGGCCGGCATGGTCCCGTTCATCCCTTACCTGACCGCCCGGGAGGAAGCCCCCTACAAGCGCGCCACCAGCGTGCAGAAGTGCATCCGGACCGGCGACATTGAGGAAGTCGGCAAGACCGCCCGCCACGGCACCTTCTTCCAGATGTGCGGCAACTTCTCCTTCGGCGATTACTTCAAGGAAGACGCCATCAAGTTCGCGTGGGAACTGCTCACCACGGGCGTGGACGACGGCGGCTACGGCCTGCCGCCCGAGCGCCTCTGGGTCACCGTCTACGAAGAGGACGATGAGGCCGAGCAGCTCTGGCTCAAGAACACCGGAATGCCCGCCGAGCGGATCCAGCGCATGGGCAAGGCCGACAACTACTGGTCCACCGGACAGCCGGGCCCGGCCGGCCCCTGCTCCGAAATCTACTACGACCGCGGCCCCGCCTACGGCGTCGAAGGCGGCCCGATCGCGGACGAGAACCGCTACGTGGAAATCTGGAACCTCGTGTTCATGCAGTACCAGATCGACAACGTGCGCTCCAAGGTGGACTTCGACATCACGGGCGAACTGCCCAAGAAAAACATCGACACCGGCCTGGGCATGGAACGTCTCGCGATGATCCTCCAGGACGTCGAGAACATGTACGAGACCGACCAGGTCCGCCCCGTCATCGACCGGGCCGCGGCGCTCTCCGGCCGCGAATACACGTCGGCGGAGTCCGCCGAGGACCCGCACCACACCGACGACGTCCGGATGCGCGTCGTCGCCGACCACATCCGCTCCTCCCTCATGCTGATCGCCGACGGCGTCACCCCCTCCAACGAAGGCCGTGGCTACGTCCTGCGCCGCCTGATCCGCCGCGCCGTCCGCTCCATGCGCCTGCTCGGCGTCGAAAAGGCCTGCCTGCCGGAACTGCTGCCCGCCTCCCGCGACGCCATGAAGGGCGTCTACCCCATCGTGGAGACGGACTTCGACCGGATCAGCCGGATCGCCTACGCCGAGGAGAAGGCGTTCCTGCGCACCATCGCCTCCGGCACCGCCCGCCTCGAGGACGCCGTCAAGGAGTCCCAGGCCGCCGGCCGCCCGCTGTCCGGCGCCGACGCCTTTGCCCTGCATGACACCTACGGCTTCCCGATCGACCTCACCCTCGAAATGGCTGAAGAGGCCGGACTGAAGGTCGACGAGCCCGAGTTCCGCAAGCTCATGCTCGAACAGCGCCAGCGCGCCCAGGCCGACGCCAAGGGCAAGAAGGGATCCCACGCGGACCTCAGCGCCTTCCAGGAGCTGCTGTCCGCCGGCGAGACCGTCTTCACCGGCTACACCGAGCTCACAGGCGAGTCCAAGGTCCGGGGCATCCTCGCCGCCGGGCGCAAGGTCTCCCAGGCCTCCACGGGCGACGAAATCGAGCTCGTCCTGGCCGAGACCCCGTTCTACGCCGAGGCCGGCGGCCAGGCCGCCGATACCGGACTGATCACCGGCGACGGCTTCGTCGTCGAGGTGCTGGACGTCCAGCGCCCGATCAAGGGCCTGAGCGTGCACAAGGCAATCGTCCGTGAAGGCGAAATCGGCGCCGACTCCCTCGTCCAGGCCGCCGTGGACCGGGAACGCCGGCACGCCGCCGAGCAGGCCCACACCGGCACGCACATCGTGCACGCGGCCCTGCATCAGATCCTCGGCCCGGAAGCGCTGCAGCGCGGCTCCTTCAACAAGGCCGGCTACCTGCGCTTCGACTTCGCCTGGGGCGAGGGCCTGAGCCCGGCCACGCGCTCGGAAATCGAGGAAGTCTCCAACATCGCCATCCGCAACAACTTCCGGGTGGAGACCAAGCTTATGGGCCTCGCCGAGGCCAAGGCCCTCGGCGCCATGGCACTCTTCGGCGAGAACTACGGCAACGAAGTCCGCGTCGTCGAGATCGACGGCGCCTGGTCCCGTGAGCTCTGCGGCGGCACGCACGTGGAAAACACGTCGCTGATCGGCAGCCTCTCCCTGCTCGGGGAACAGTCCGTCGGATCGGGAAACCGCCGCGTCGAGGCCTTCGTCGGCATGGACGCCTTCCGGCACCTCGCCGCCGAACGTGCCCTGGTTACCGAACTCACCGAAATGCTCAAGGTTCCCTCCGGTCTCCTCGCGGACCGGATCGCCACCACCCTCACCAAACTCAAGACTGCCGAGAAGGAACTCGAGCGCCTCCGCAAGGAGCAGCTCACGGCAGCCGCAGCGCAGCTCGTCGGCACGGCCACGGACGCTGCCGGCGTCAAGGTCATCGCGCACGACGCCGGCCAGGTCAGCGGCGCGGATGACCTCCGCGGCCTGGCACTGGACCTGCGGACCCGTCTCGGCTCCGAGCCGGCCGCCGTCGCGGTCGCGGGTGTCAGCAATGACCGCCCCGTGATCCTGATCGCCGCCAACGAAGCTGCCCGGGCAGCCGGTGTCAAGGCTGGTGCCCTGGTGCGCCTCGCCGCCGGAATCCTCGGCGGCGGCGGCGGCGGCAAGGACGACGTCGCCCAGGGCGGCGGCACGGACGCCTCCAAGGTCGGCGCCGCCCTCGCGGCCGTCGTGGACGCCATTACCCGGCGATAAGGACGACCCGTGAACGACGCTGCTGTGCCCGGCGCCTACCCCCAGGGCGTCAAGCTCGGGGTCGACGTCGGCACTGTCAGGGTCGGCGTGGCGGTCTGCGACCGTGAGGGAATCCTGGCGACCCCCTTGCGCACCCTGGAGCGGAACGCGAAGAAGAACACCGACGTGCGGATCCTCGCGGCCCTGGCCTTGGAACTCGGGGCCGTGGAGATCTTTGTCGGCCTGCCGCGGACGATGAAGGGCGAGGAACATGCCTCGGCCCGGATGGCGACGGACTACGCAAAGCTACTGGCGGGTAAACTGGGGGAGTCAGGTGCCGATGTTCCGGTCCGGCTGGTCGATGAGCGCCTGAGCACGGTGTCGGCCCACCGGAACCTCCACGAAGCTGGCATGAGCAGCCGAAATCACCGTAAGGTAGTTGATCAGGTTGCAGCGGCAGGTATCCTGCAACATGCAATTGATATGCAAAAGGCCAGGGGGACGGATGTCGGAAGCCGCGTATTAGCGGCGTCCGCGCCGGGGCCAACCGGGGATGGCGCTCAGGCCGGTCCGGCACAAGACAAGCATTCTGCGCGACGCATTCTGCCCAAAATGGAAGGCTACAGTGAGCCCGGTCAACAGTGACGACCCCTCCGGCGAAGTTTTCGGCGGCGCCGGCCGACCGCTGACCCGTAAAGAGCTCAGGGCCCAACAGAAGGTCCAGGCGACAGAGGGTCACGACGTTATCCCGCCGCAGGCATTCGAGACCGGCGAGTACGTCCAGCCCGCTGCTCCAGGTGCCGGGCACGGTTCCTTCCCCGAGGCCGATGACACGGTCCTGCCGGCCCCGATCCATGCAGCTGACGCGCCGGATCTGCCCGCAGCAGCCCCCACTGTGCACGAAGAGCCTGTTCCCGCAGAGCCCGTTCCCGCAGAGCCCGTTCCCGCAGAGCCCGTGCCGGACGAACCTGCTGACTACGAAACCGTGCACGACGAACCTGTACACGAATACGCGGGCGGTGTCGTCCGTGAGGACGCGGCCCATCACCAAACCGACCCGCATCCCGGTCAGGAAACGCGTCACGAACCCGGTCATGACGCTGAGGCTCACTACGCACACGCCCTCCACCCCGAAGACGCGGACGGCCGCCCTGTCGAATACCACAACGAAGACGGCCATGTTGAATTGGCCGGGGGTGCCGCCATCCGTACGTCCAAAAAACCCTCCAAGAAGGTCCGCCGCCGGCGCCGCTTCCTGGCCCTGCTGCTGACCTTGTCGGTCTTCGTCGTGGCCATCGCCGTCGGGGCACAGTTCCTGAAGCCCCTCCTCGGCGGGGACACGGCGGCCGACTACCCGGGCCCCGGAACTGGCGAGGTCACCATCACCGTGCCGCCGGGAGCCGGTCCGAAGTCTGTGGCGACCGAACTCCAGGACAAGAAAGTGGTGGCCAACGCGGACACCTTCCTCCGGGAATTCATGGCCTCCGGCGGCGCGTTGGCTCCCGGGGATTTCACCATGCGCAACGAAATGAAGAACTCCGACGCCGTCGCCGTGCTTCTGAACAAGGACCAGGGCAAGGTGATGTATTTCGCGCTGAGTGCCGGTCTCAGGATCGGCGAATCGCTGCAGGCCATCTCCGAGGGCACCGGTGTTCCGGTCACGGAACTCAAGGCACTCAGTGAAAAGCCCACCCAGTTCGGCGCGCCCGCCAAGGCCGCGAACCTCGAAGGCTTCCTCGCCCCCGGCGAGTATCGGTTCCCGCTCGGCACCCCTGCCAAGGACGTACTGCAAAAGCTTGTAACCACCACCCTCGATGAACTCACATCCCAAGGCGTCACCGATCCCGCAAAGCAGTACGACGTCGTCACGGTCGCCAGCATTGTGCAGGCGGAGGGGGGCCAGGCGGAGTACGGCGACGTGGCCGGCGCGATCTACAACCGCCTCAAGCCGGACAACGTCGAGACGAACGGATTGATCCAGTCCGATGCGACTGTGACCTACGGGCTCGGCATCAAGAGCTTCCACATTGACGAGGCCCAAAAGGCGGACACATCGAACCTCTACAACACCTACGCCAACCAGGGCCTGCCGGTCGGGCCCATTGGCTCCCCGGGCAAGACGGCGATTGACGCGGCCGCCAGGCCCAAGTCGAACGACTACCTCTACTGGGTGACGATCAACCTGGACACCAAGGAGACCTTGTTCTCCAAGACGCTGGCTGAGCACAACGTCTACGTGGCCCGGTACAACGCCTGGTGCGAGGACAACCCCGGACGCTGCGTATGACCCTCAGGGCCGCCGTGCTCGGGCACCCGATCAGCCATTCGAAGTCGCCGTCGCTGCACCGGGCCGCCTACGCGCATCTTGGCGTTGAGCTGGACTACGAGGCGATCGACGTCACCGAGGAGGCACTCCCGGCCTTTATGTCCCGGGTCCGGGAAGACGTGAGGCAGAAGAACGACTGGCGCGGGCTGTCGGTCACCATGCCGCTGAAGTCCGGCATGGTCCGCGAGGTGGATGAGGTGCGCGGCGTTGCCCGCGACCTCGGCGTCGTGAACACGGTCGCATTCGAGCGCCCCGCGCCGGGAGACAGCGCGGGCGCCACCCGCCTGGTCGGCTACAACACCGACGTCGCCGGCATCGTCAACGCCCTCCGCCACGCGGGGGCCGCGTCCGCGCCCACCGCCGTCGTCCTGGGCGGCGGCGGCACCTCGGCCGCCGCGGTCGCTGCGCTGAAGGAACTGGGCGCGCCGGACGCCGACATCTTCGTCCGCGATGTCACCCGCGCCGCGGAGGCACGGGCCGCCGCGGCCGCGATCGGCCTTCCGATCCGGGTCCTTCCGCTGGCCGGGGCTGCCGCCGCCGTCGCCGGGGCCGACGTCGTCATCTCCACTCTGCCGCCCCGGGCCGCGGACCCGCTCGCCGCGGAACTCGCTGAGCTCTTCGCGCACCGCGCCGGCGGGCCGTCCCCGGAAACCGCAGGGGTCCGGCCCGGCGTGCTGCTGGACGTCGCGTACGACCCGTGGCCCAGCCGGATCGCCTCCGCCTGGCAAGAGGCCGGCGGTACTGTGATCCCCGGCCTGGAGATGCTCATCTACCAGGCCGTGGAACAGGTCCGCCACTTCACCGGCCTTGGTGAGGCCGTGCCCGCTGAAGTCATAGATGTGATGTGTGACGCAGTCGGGGCGCCCCGACGGGTGTTCTAACCGCCTTACATGGCAGGATGGATTTTATGTTGCGTTGGTTGACTGCCGGAGAATCCCATGGCCCGGCACTGGTCGGAATTATCGAAGGCGTGCCCGCCGGTGTGGAACTCACCAGCGCCCAAATCGCCGATTCGCTGGCCCGCCGCCGGCTGGGCTACGGCCGCGGCGCGCGGATGAAGTTTGAGCAGGACGTGGTCACGATCCTCGGCGGCGTCCGGCACGGCACCACCCAGGGAGGCCCCGTCGCCATCCAGGTCGGCAACACCGAATGGCCCAAGTGGGAGCAGATCATGTCTGCCGATCCCGTGGACCCGGAGATCCTCGCCGACCAGGCGCGTAACGCCCCGCTGACCCGCCCCCGGCCCGGCCACGCGGACTTCACCGGCATGCAGAAATACGGCTTCGACGAGGCGCGTCCCGTGCTGGAGCGTGCCAGCGCCCGCGAAACGGCCACCCGCGTCGCTCTCGGCACCGTCGCCTCCGCGTTCCTCAGGCAGCTCGGCATCGAACTCGTCTCCCACACGGTAGCGATTGCAACAACGTCCGTTCCGGAAGGCCGGCCGCTGCCCGTGCCGGACAATGTCCTGGCCCTCGACGCCGACCCCTTGCGCTGCTTCGACCGCGAAACCTCCGACGCCATGGTCGCCGAGGTCGACATCGCGCACAAGGAAGGCGAAACACTCGGGGGTGTCGTCGAGGTCCTCGCCTATGGACTCCCGCCGGGACTCGGCAGCTACGTCCACTGGGACCGCCGCCTCGATTCGAGGCTCGCGGCTGCCCTGATGGGCATCCAGGCCATCAAGGGCGTCGAGGTCGGCGACGGCTTCCTCACCGCGTCCCGCCGCGGCTCCGCCGCCCATGACGAGATCGTCAAGGACGCCGACGGCCGGATCATCCGCACGTCCAACCGCGCCGGCGGCATCGAGGGCGGCATGAGCATCGGCGATGTCCTCCGCGTCCGCGCCGCGATGAAGCCCATCGCCACCGTCCCGCGCGCCCTCAAGACCGTCGACGTCAGCACCGGAGAGGCCGCCAAGGCCCACCACCAGCGCTCCGACGTTTGTGCGGTGCCGGCGGCCGGGGTCGTCGCTGAGGCCATGGTGGCGCTCGTGCTGGCCGAGGCGGTCACGGAAAAGTTCGGCGGCGATTCCGTGCAGGAAACCGCCCGTAACATCAAGGGTTACCTGGACAACATTCCGGCGTCCCTGGACTCGATCGGCCACTAGTGCCGGCCGAAATACCGGCAGTGCCGGCCCGGGCGGCTGCCCGGCCCATCGTGTTGATCGGGCCGATGGCGGTCGGAAAATCGGCCATCGGACACCAGATTGCCCAGCAACTCGGAGCCCCGTTCGTGGACACCGACGTTGTGGTGGTGGCAAACCACGGATCCATCGCGGAGATCTTCGCCAGCCGCGGCGAGCACGCCTTCCGGGAGCTTGAGGCCAGGGCTGTCGCCCGCGCCATCGACGACGCGCGGGGCACCAATACGGTAATCTCCCTGGGCGGCGGCGCCGTGCTGGACTCCGGCACCCAGCAGCTGCTGCAGCACTGCACCGTGGTCTACCTCGAATGTGATGCGGACACCGTGGCGGAACGCATCAGCAGGAATTCCGGCCGGCCGCTGCTGGCCGGCGACGCCATGGAACGATGGAAGACGCTGTTCGCCACCCGGCGGCCGGTCTACGAGCGGCTGGCCGACCTGGTCATCGATGTGCGGAACGGATCAGTTCCTGACATCGCGCACCGGCTTGAAGATGCGCTGCGCGGGTACACGGCGGCGGCAACCGCGGCCGTACCCACGCCAGCGGCGACAAAGGAAGTTGAAAAGTGATCACCGAATCAACCGTCATCAAGGTCACCGGGCAGACACCCGGGGAGAACTACGACGTCGTTGTGGGCCGCGGCCTGCTGGCCAGCCTGCCCGGGCTGCTGGGGGAGCGGGTCAAACGTGTCCTGGTCATCCACCCGCGGGCGCTGCGCCTCACCGGCGACACCGTCCGTGAAGAACTCGCTTCGGCAGGCTTCACGGCGCTGACCGCCGAGATCCCCGACGCGGAAGAAGGCAAGCACATCGAGGTGGCCTCCTTCTGCTGGCAGGTGCTGGGCCAGAATGACTTCACCCGTTCGGACGCCGTCGTCGCCGTCGGCGGCGGGGCCGTGACCGACCTGGCCGGGTTCGTGGCCGCGACCTGGCTGCGCGGCGTCAAGGTCATCCACATGCCCACCAGCCTGCTCGGCATGGTGGACGCCGCCGTGGGCGGCAAGACCGGCATCAACACCGCCGAAGGCAAGAACCTCGTCGGGGCATTCCACCCGCCGGCCGGTGTCCTCGCGGACCTCGACACCCTGGACACGCTGCCCAGGAACGAGATGATCTCCGGCATGGCCGAGGTCATCAAGTGCGGCTTCATCGCCGACCCGACCATCCTCGACCTGATCGAAAAGGATCCGGCGGCCGTTTCCGTCCCCCGCTCCGACGCCGTACGGGAACTTATCGAACGCGCCATCACGGTCAAGGCAAGAGTCGTATCCGAAGACCTCAAGGAAACCGGCCAGCGTGAATTCCTCAACTACGGCCATACCCTGGGCCACGCGATCGAACTGGCCGAGCGCTACTCCTGGCGCCACGGCGCCGCCGTCTCCGTCGGCATGATGTTCGCCGCCGAGCTCTCCCGCAGCGTCGGGCGCCTCAGCGACGCCGACGCCGACCGGCACCGCAGCATCCTGGAAAGCCTGGGGCTGCCGATCACCTACCGGCGCGACCGCTGGCAGGCCCTGCTCGACGGCATGCGGCGGGACAAAAAGTCCCGCGGCGACCTGCTGCGCTTCGTGGTGCTCGACGGCGTGGCCCGCCCCGGTATCCTCGACGTCCCGGATACCTCCCTGCTGTTCGCCGCGTACCAGGAGATCGCCTCCTGATGCCCTTCGTCACAGGTACCAGCGATTGGCCGGATGCAGGCTTTCCCGGGATCAAGATCAACCCGGACAGCCTGGTGCCGCAAATCGTCAATGAGGAGACCTGCGCCGCGGCGCTGGCAGCCTCGACCGACCCCGGTGACCGAATCTTCGTCCGCCTCGTAGAGGGGCACGCCGCCGAGGCCGCCGAGCTGCTCGCCGAGGCACGGTACAGCGACCCCTCCTCGCTGCGGCTGCGCATCTTCGAAGCTGACATCCTGCGGGTTTCCAACCGACTGGACCGGGCTGTTGAACTGTTCCGCCAACTGCTGGCCGAGACCCGCGGCACACCGGACGAAGCGGTCATCCGCCAGCACCTCGGCCGGTCTTACTTTGCCGACGGCAACATTGCCGCCGCCGTCGAATCCTTCACCAAAGCTCTGGACCTGCGTGTTGCCGGGTCCGCGGACGCGGCCCTGATCTACGCGTCCACCGTGGCGGTCCAGCGCGCCCGGGATGCGCTGGACCGGGCTTCCTGAGGCGGTCCAGCCGGGCCTACGCTGAGGTGCCGCGGGGCCCGTCCGGCAGGGGACCGGCAAAACCGGTAGAATGGATCTTGGATTTTTGATAAATACGCGCTGGCGGGCCATTCGGCATGCTTGCCTGGCATAAACCGGCTGGCAGCTAGAAGCAGCTAGAAACGAAACCAGAGGATACAGTGGCAACCACTAACGACATCAAGAACGGAACCGTGCTGAAGCTTGAGGGCCAGCTCTGGAACATCATTGAGTTCCAGCACGTCAAGCCCGGCAAGGGTGGCGCGTTCGTGCGCACCAAGATGCGTAACGTGATGTCCGGCAAGGTCGTCGACAAGACCTTCAACGCCGGACTCAAGATCGAGACCGCCACGGTTGACCGCCGCGACTACCAGTACCTGTACCAGGACGGCGCGGACTTCGTGTTCATGGACACGACCGACTTCGACCAGCTCACGGTTCCCGGCGCGACGGTCGGCGACGCCACCAACTTCATGCTCGAGAACCAGATGGTGAACATCGCCATCCACGAGGGCAACCCGCTCTACATCGAGCTGCCGCCGAGCGTCGTGCTCGAGATCACCTACACGGAGCCGGGCCTGCAGGGCGACCGCTCCTCGGCCGGCACCAAGCCCGCCACCCTCGAAACGGGCTACGAGATCCAGGTGCCGCTGTTCGTTGAGAACAACACCAAGGTCAAGGTCGACACCCGTGACGGCAGCTACCTCGGCCGGGTCAACGACTAGTGAGCGCACGCGGTAAAGCCCGTAACCGGGCTCTCGATGTTCTCTTCGAGGCGGAGCAGCGTTCCGTCTCGGCGTTCGATGTACTGAAGTCCCGCCGGGAGCAGACGGACCAGATCGTCAACCCGTACACCCTTGAAATCGTTGAAGGCGTTGTCTCCCACCAGAGCGCGATCGACGAATTCCTGGAAACCTATTCGCAGGGCTGGACACTGGAGCGGATGCCCTCGGTGGACCGCATCATCCTGCGGATCGGCACCTGGGAGCTGCTCTACAACGAGGACGTTCCCGACGGCGTTGCCGTGAGCGAGGCCGTGGCCCTGGCCAAGACCCTCTCCACGGACGAGTCGCCGCAGTTCATCAACGGCCTGCTGGGCCGGCTGCAGCAGTTGAAGCCTTCGCTGCTCGCCTGACCCGCCATGCTCCACTAAGAACCCCGTCCGGGTCATCCCGGGCGGGTTCTTGCGTTCTCCGTCCAGCTCTTTCACGGCGCTGCGGCGGCGGATATCGTTGGCGGGTGGACACCAACCCCGCGCTCGAGGCGACACTCCGCACCCGGCTGGGGTCCAGGCATCCAAGGTTTGCCGCTGCCGCCATCGTCGGCGGGGAGTCATCGGTGGTGGTCCGCGGAGTCGCCCCGCGGTCCGATTTCGAGATCGGCTCAATCTCCAAGGGGATCACCGGCCTGCTCTACGCGGACGCGTGCGGGCGGGGCGAGATTTCCCCGGCCACGCCGCTCGGGGAACTTCTCCCGCTGGGGAACTGCGCTGCGGCGGGCGCCAGCCTCGGCTCCTTGAGCCGGCATGCCTCCGGGCTGCCCCGGCTGGCGCCGGCAACGCCCGGTTCCGCGTCCACGCTGGGGCGCACGGTGTCACTCTTCCTGCATGGGGAGAATCCGTATGGGGAGAGCCTCGCGGAACTGCTGGAGCAGGCCCGCGCTGTTCGATTGCAGGGGCCCCGGCTGCAGAAGCCCCGGCCAAGGTATTCCAACCTCGGGTTCGAACTCCTCGGCCACGCTATCGCGGCGGGTGCGGGGACGAGCTACCGGGAACTCGTGGCGGCACGCCTCTGCGGGCCACTGGCGCTCGACTCGGTCTACATGCCTGCAACCCCCGGCGAACTGGGCCCGGACGCCCTGGCCGGCACCAGCCGCGGCGGCCGTCCCCGGCAACCCTGGACCGGCGAGGCGCTGGCGCCGGCCGGCGGGATCCGTGCCTCCATCCAGGACCTCGCCCGGCTCGCCCGGGCGCTCCTGGACGGCACCGCCCCGGGCCGGTCCGCCCTTGATCCCGTGGCCAACTTCGCGGGTCCGGCAATGCGCATCGGCGCCGCCTGGCTCACCCTCGACGCCAAGGGGCGCCGGATCACCTGGCACAACGGCGGCACGGGCGGGTTCAGCAGCTGGATCGGCCTGGACCGGGAGGCACGCGCGGCAGTTGTCCTGCTCTCGGCGACGGCAGCACCTGTTGACCGCCAGGGATTCGAGCTGCTGCGGGAAGTCGCAGTGCGGTAAAACGCGCCTAGTGAACGACGGCGGCCCGGAGGGCGGCGATCTCGGCGAGCTGCTGCCGCTCATCGAGCTGGTGCGCCGGCACGTCCCGGCCGCTGAGGATCCGCTGCCGGGTGAAGGCAAGCTGCGTGGCGGCATGGAGCAACGCCTTCATCTGCGGGCCCCGGCCGACGGACGTGGCCCAGCGCAGGGCCGAACGCCGCCCGCCAGGGGTGGCCAGCATCTCCACCTCGGCTCCGGTGAACCAGCCCGCCGCCGCGTATTCCTTCAGCCGCTGGCGGGTGAGCCGGCGCTCCGCAACCCGCAGCAGCACGATGACCAGGACCGCCAGCAGGAAGATCGGCACCTGCACCAGCAGGTACTGGGCCAGGAAGTTCTCGCCCATGCTGTTCCAGGCGCTGTGCAGCAGCATCGCGGGAACGAGCCCGACGGCGAACGCGAGCACGGACAGCCCGTTGTGCCAGCGGCGTGCGGCGAAGCCCATGATCAGCCCCGTGGTGCCGGTGAAAATGGCGTGGGCGAACGGCGACATGACCCCGCGCAGGAAGAACACCACAGCGAGGTCCGCGCCGGGGTCGCTGGACGCGGCGATCGCGCGGCCGAAGTACAGGATGTTCTCGGTAAACGCGAAGCCGGCCGCGATCGTGAACGCGAACACCACCCCGTCGACCGGTCCGTCGAAGTGTTTCCGGGCGAAGAGCAGCAGCAACAGCAGTCCCAGGGACTTGGCGAATTCCTCCACCACCGGCGCCTGGACCGTCACAGCGAACGTTGTGTAGTCCAGGCCCGAGGCCGGTCCCGCCACGAGCGAGAAATAGGGCTGGATCAGCATCGTCACCGCAATCGAAACCACGGCTCCCCAGACAAAGGCGAAGAGCAGGAGCGGCCTGGGCTCCGGCTCCCAGCGGTCGATGAAACGCACCGTCAGCAGCACGGTCCCCAGCGGAATCAGCGAGGCGAAAAAGCCGATGACGAAGCCGGAAATGCCGGTGCTGCCCAGCAGGAACGGCAGGACCAGGAACAGGCTGATAAACGCCAGGAACCCGCCGGCCAGCACGAGCCCCACCACGCCGGCGGAGCGGCGGCCGCCCCGGACCCGCGGCAGGGCGGGCGGGAGCACCGGCTGGACCCGGCCGCGGTTGTTCGCCGGTGCCTGCCGGTAGTACTCCGGCCGGACGTGCCCCAGCCAGGTCGGGTTGGCCTGCTGGGGAAGCGGGCGCTGGCCGCCGGGGGAGTAACCGAGGTGGTCAGGACCCCGCCGCGGATCGTTCGTCGTCATGCACCCGAGCCTATGTCCGTGTGAGCTTAAACGCATGCCGGCGGCGCCGGGGCGCCGGCCCCGCTGTGGTAATTTGGAAACGCAAATAATCCTTTTTTAATTCCGTCCCGTGAGGCGGGGAAAGGGGAGACGAGCGTTGACTTCTGTTCCAGAAGCACCGGTTCCGGCCAAGGTGGTACTCACCCGAGTGGTACTCAACCAGGCGGACATCGACCGTGCACTCACTCGTATCGCCCACGAAATCCTTGAGTCCAACAAGGGCTCCCAGGACCTGGTCCTGCTGGGCATCCCGCGCAGGGGCTACCCCCTCGCCGTCCGGCTCGCCGCCAAGATTGCCGCCGCCGACCCCACCGTGGACCCCGCCGCGATCGTAGGCCAGCTGGACGTCACCATGTTCCGCGACGACCTCTCGCACCAGGGGATGCGCCCGCCGTATCCCACCCAGCTTCCCCGCACCGGCATCGACAACAAGGTTGTGGTGCTCATTGACGACGTCCTGTACTCCGGCCGGACCATCCGCGCCGCCCTCGACGCGATCATCGACCTCGGCCGCCCGCGCATCGTCCGCCTCGCGGTGCTGATCGACCGCGGACACCGGGAACTGCCCATCCGCGCGGACCACGTCGGCAAGAACCTCCCCACCTCCTCTTCCGAAAAGGTCCGCGTCCGGCTCGCCGAAACCGACACGGTCGACGGCGAACCCGTCAACGAAGTGGTTATCGAGGCCACCGCGTGAGGCACCTGCTCTCCACCGAAGACCTGAGCCGGTCCAACGCCATCCGCATCCTCGACACCGCCGAGGAAATGGCGGCCGTGGGGGAGCGCGAGGTCAAAAAGCTTCCCACCCTGCGCGGCCGCACCGTCGTGAACCTGTTCTTCGAGGACTCCACACGCACCCGGATCTCCTTCGAGGCCGCTGCCAAACGGCTTTCCGCGGATGTCATCAACTTCGCCGCGAAGGGCTCCTCCGTCTCCAAGGGCGAATCCCTCAAGGACACGGCCCAGACGCTCTCAGCGATGGGAGCCGACGCCGTCGTCATCCGGCACTGGGCCTCCGGCGCCCCGCACCGGCTCGCCGCCACGGACTGGATCGACGCCGCTGTCATCAATGCCGGCGACGGCACCCACGAACACCCCACCCAGGCGCTGCTGGATGCCTTCACCATGCGCCGGCACTGGTCCAGGCTGGCCGGCACGCCGTCGACGGGCGCCGATCTCACCGGCATGCGGGTCGCGATTGCCGGGGACGTGCTGCACTCCCGGGTGGCCCGTTCCAACGTCTGGCTGCTGCGCACCCTTGGCGCCGAGGTCACCCTGGTCGCCCCGCCGACGCTGCTGCCGATCGGCGTCGAAAAGTGGCCGTGCAGCGTCAGCTACGACCTCGACGAGACCCTTGCCCGGGGCGTCGACGCGATGATGATGCTCCGCGTGCAGGGCGAACGGATGAACGCCTCGTTCTTCCCCACCACCCGCGAATATTCGCGGCGCTGGGGCTTCGACGACAACCGGCTCCGTGCCCTGGACAGCCTGGGCCTCAAGGACACCATCATCATGCACCCCGGGCCGATGAACCGCGGCCTGGAGATCTCCTCCGCCGCCGCCGACTCGCCCCGCTCCACGGTGCTGGCCCAGGTCCGCAACGGCGTGTCCATCCGCATGGCAGCCCTCTACCTGCTGCTCTCCGGCGACAACCGCGAACCGGCGCACCACGCGAACTCCACCCATTCCACCCCCGCAGAGACCACCTCCGCCCACGTCACCAAGGAGAGCCACTAATGGCATCACAGCAACAGGATGCAGGCACCGGCGCCTACCTGATCCGCGGCGCCGCCATCCTCGGCGGAGCCCCTGAAGACCTCCTGATCCGCGGCGGGATCATCGCCGAACGCGGGCAGAACCTGCCGGCCGACGGCGCGACCGTCATCGAGGCCGCCGGGCTCGTGGCCCTGCCCGGCATGGTGGACATCCACACCCACCTGCGCGAACCCGGCCGCGAAGACGCCGAAACGGTCGAGACCGGCACCCGCGCCGCGGCCCTGGGCGGCTACACGGCCGTGCACGCGATGGCGAACAGCACCCCGGTGGCGGACACCGCCGGCGTCGTCGAACAGGTCCTCACCCTCGGCCGCACCGCCGGCTGGGTGGACGTCCGCCCGGTCGGCGCCGTCACCGTCGGCCTCGCGGGCGAGCAGCTTGCCGAGCTCGGCGCGATGGCCGACTCCCGCGCCCGCGTCCGGGTCTTTTCCGACGACGGGATCTGCGTCCACGATCCCGTCCTGATGCGCCGCGCGCTGGAATACGTCAAGGCGTTCGACGGCGTCGTGGCCCAGCACGCGCAGGAACCGCGGCTCACCGCCGGGGCGCAGATGAACGAGGGCGAGGTCTCCGCCGTCCTCGGCCTCACCGGCTGGCCCGCCGTCGCCGAGGAAAGCATCATTGCCCGCGACGTGCTGCTCGCCCAGCACGTGGGCTCGCGCCTGCACGTCTGCCATGTTTCGACGGCCGGATCCGTGGAGATCATCCGCTGGGCCAAGTCCCGCGGCGTCAACGTCACGGCCGAGGTCACCCCGCACCACCTCTGGCTCACGGACGAGCTCGCCCGCAGCTACGACCCGGTCTACAAGGTCAACCCGCCGCTGCGCACCGACGCCGATGTCCAGGCCCTGCGCGCCGCCCTGGCCGACGGCACGATCGACGTCGTGGGCACCGACCACGCCCCGCACCCGAGCGAGCACAAGGAATGCGAGTGGGCCCAGGCCGCCATGGGCATGACCGGGCTGGAAACGGCGCTGTCCGTCGTGCAGCACACCATGATCGAAACCGGGCTGATGGGCTGGGCGGACTTCGCCCGTGTCACCTCCACCGCTCCCGCCGCGATCGGCCGGCTGGAGGACCAGGGACGCCCGCTCGACGCCGGCGAACCCGCCAACGTCACACTCGTGGACCCGGCTGCGCGCTGGACCGTGGACCCTTCTAAGATGGCAACCATGGGCCGTAACTCTCCGTTTGCCGGCCGGGAACTCCCCGGCAAGGTGGTGGCGACGTTCTTCAAGGGCCACCCCACCGTCCTCGACGGCAAACTCAACACCCCGTACCGCTGGCTCCCCGAAACGCCGGCGACCCCCGGCACCGCAGCGGCAGGCAGCAACTGATGGTCAAGGAACTGTCGCTGCTGCTCACCCTGGTTCTGATCGGCGTCGCGCTGGCCCTGATCTGGCTCGGCTGGCGGAACCGGCTGCGCCGCCAGGCCGACGTCGACCCGCTGCCGGAAATCCCGGCGGAACTGGGCGCGGCGGTGGCGGTCGCCGACGGCCAGTACGTGGCCTCGACCACCGCCGGCGACTGGCTGGACCGCATCGCCGTGCACAATCTGGGCATCCGCACCAACGCCGAACTCAGCGTCCACCCGGAGGGTGTGCTGTTCGACCGCTCCGGCGCCGGCCCGGTCTTCATCCCCGCGGCCAGCCTCACCGGTGTGCGGCAGGAAAGCGGCATGGCCGGCAAGTTCGTCGAAAAGGACGGGCTGCTGGTGCTCAGCTGGATGCTCGGCAGCCGCGAATTGGACTCCGGTTTCCGCACCCGGCACGCCGATGACAAAACCTCCCTCCTCAACGCCGTGCAAGATTTGATCCCCGCGGCCCCTCAGGCCAATGCCGATAGTGGAAAGTAACAACGTGACGGACCCCAACCAAATGACATCTTCCGCAGCAGTATCCACCCCGGCAGCCCTCGTGCTCGAGGACGGCCGGATCTTCCGCGGGACCAGCTACGGCGCCACCGGCACCGCCCTCGGCGAGGCCGTGTTCGCGACCGGCATGACCGGCTACCAGGAGACCATCACGGACCCCTCCTACGCCCGCCAGCTGGTGGTCCAGACCGCCCCGCACATCGGCAACACCGGTGTGAACAAGGACGACGCCGAGTCCCGCCGGATCTGGGTGGCCGGCTACATCGTCCGCGACGCCGCCCGCCGGCCCTCCAACTGGCGCTCCGAACGTTCCCTGGACGAGGAACTGGTCGAACAGGGGATCGTCGGGATCCAGGGCGTGGACACCCGCGCCATCACCCGCCACCTGCGCGAACACAAGACCATGCGCGCCGGGATCTTCTCCGGCGACGCCGTCCGCGCCACGGACAAGGAACTCGTGGACACCGTCCTGGCGAGTGCCCCGATGGAAGGCTCACGCCTGGCCGAGGAGGTCAGCGTCGACGAGGCCTACACCGTCGAGCCCAAGGACTGGGGCTGGGACGGCGCGCCGCGGTTCAGCATCGCCGCGATCGACCTCGGCATCAAGCGGATGACCCCGATCCGGTTCGCCGAGCGCGGCGTCCGGGTGCACGTGCTGCCGGCCACCGCCACCCTGGCCGACGTCCAGGCGGTCAACCCCGACGGCTTCTTTATGTCCAACGGCCCGGGCGACCCCGCCACCGCCGACAACCAGGTCAAGCTGCTCCGCTCGGTCCTGGACGAGAAGATCCCGTACTTCGGCATCTGCTTCGGCAACCAGATCCTGGGCCGCGCCCTGGGCTTCGGCACGTACAAACTGCGCTACGGCCACCGCGGCATCAACCAGCCCGTGATGGACCGCCGCACCGGCAAGGTCGAGATCACCTCGCAGAACCACGGCTTCGCCGTCGACGCCCCGCTCGACGGCGCCACACAGGCCCCCGAGGAGCGCTTCGGCCGCGTCGAGGTCAGCCACGTGAGCCTCAACGACGACGTCGTCGAAGGCCTGTCGTGCCTGGACATCCCGGCCTTCTCGGTGCAGTACCACCCCGAGGCCGCCTCCGGGCCGCACGACGCCGCCTACCTCTTCGACCGCTTCATCGAGCTGATGGCGGACACTGCTTCTTCAAAGACAAAGACTGCCACCGACTCCCAGACTGAGGACACGAAGTAATGCCCAAGAGAACTGACCTTAAGAGCGTCCTGGTCATCGGTTCCGGCCCGATCGTGATCGGCCAGGCCGCCGAATTCGACTACTCCGGCACCCAGGCACTGCGCGTCCTCAAGGAGGAAGGCCTCCGCGTCATCCTCGTCAACTCCAACCCGGCCACCATCATGACCGACCCGGAGTTCGCCGACGCCACCTACATCGAGCCGATCACCCCCGAGGTGGTCGAGAAGATCATCGCCAAGGAACGCCCGGACGCGATCCTGCCCACCCTGGGCGGCCAGACCGCACTCAACACCGCCATCGCGCTGGACAAGAACGGCGTGCTGGAGAAGTACAACGTCGAGCTGATCGGCGCCAACATCGCCGCGATCGAGCTGGGCGAGGACCGCGAAAAGTTCAAGGGCGTCGTGGAGCGCTGCGGCGCCGAATCGGCCCGCAGCCACATCATCCACACCATCGACGAGGCCCTCGCCGCCGCCGAGGACCTCGGCTACCCGATGGTGGTCCGGCCCTCCTTCACCATGGGCGGCCTGGGCTCCGGCCTCGCCTACGACGAGAACGACCTCCGCCGGATCGTCGGCCAGGGGCTGCAGTACAGCCCCACGTCCGAGGTGCTGCTCGAAGAGAGCATCCTGGGCTGGAAGGAGTACGAGCTCGAGATGATGCGCGACAAGAACGACAACGTCGTCGTCGTCTGCTCCATCGAGAACTTCGACCCGGTCGGCGTGCACACCGGCGACTCCATCACCGTTGCCCCGGCCCTGACCCTGACGGACCGCGAGTACCAGCGGCTGCGGGACATCTCCATCGCCGTCATCCGCGAAGTCGGCGTCGACACCGGCGGCTGCAACATCCAGTTCGCCGTCGAGCCCGACACCGGCCGCGTCGTCGTGATCGAGATGAACCCGCGCGTCTCCCGCTCCTCCGCCCTGGCCTCCAAGGCCACCGGCTTCGCGATCGCCAAGATCGCCACCAAGCTCTCCCTCGGCTACACCCTCGACGAGATCCCGAACGACATCACCCAGAAGACCCCGGCGTCCTTCGAGCCGACCCTGGACTACGTCGTCGTGAAGGTCCCGCGTTTCGCCTTCGAGAAGTTCCCGGCGGCGGACCCCACCCTGACCACCACCATGAAGTCGGTGGGTGAGGCCATGGCCATGGGCCGGAACTTCACCGAGGCCCTGCAGAAGGCGCTGCGCTCCCTGGAACAGAAGGGTTCCCAGCTGGACTTCAGCCACGTCCCGGAATGGGAAGTCGCGGAGCTGATCGAGAAGTCCAAGCGGCCGACGACGGACCGCCTGCACCAGGTCCAGCGGGCCCTGCTCGGCGGCGCCACCGTGGAGCAGCTCTTCGAGGCAACGAAGATCGACCCCTGGTACTTGGACCAGCTCCAACTGCTGAACGAGATCTCCGTCGAGATCCGCAAGGCCGCCGCCCTGACCCCGGAAATGCTGACCCGTGCCAAGCGCCACGGTTTCTCCGACGAGCAGATCGGCGCCCTGACGCACAACTCCGAGGACGTCGTTCGCGGCGTCCGGCAGGCCCTCGGCATCCGCCCGGTGTACAAGACCGTCGACACCTGTGCCGCCGAGTTCGCCGCGTACACCCCGTACCACTACTCCTCCTACGACGAGGAGGACGAGGTGGCGCTGCACGCCAAACCGTCCATCATCATCCTCGGGTCCGGCCCCAACCGGATCGGGCAGGGCATCGAGTTCGACTACTCCTGCGTGCACGCCTCGATGGCGCTGCGCAAGGCTGGCTACGAGACCGTGATGGTCAACTGCAACCCGGAAACCGTCTCCACCGACTACGACGTCTCCACCCGGCTGTACTTCGAGCCGCTCACGCTGGAGGACGTGCTCGAGGTCATCGCGGCCGAGGAGCGCACCGGCGGCGTGATGGGCGTCTTCGTCCAGCTCGGCGGCCAGACCCCGCTCAAGCTCGCCCAGCAGCTCGCCGACGCCGGCGTGCCGATCCTCGGCACCTCCCCGGAAGCCATCGACCTGGCCGAGCACCGCGGCGCCTTCTCCCGGGTGCTGGACAAGGCCGGGCTCATCTCGCCGAAGAACGGCACCGCGGTGTCCTTCGAGGACGCCAAGAAGATCGCCGACGAGATCGGCTACCCGGTCCTGGTCCGCCCGTCCTACGTGCTCGGCGGCCGCGGCATGGAGATCGTCTACGACGAGCCCAACCTCTCGCGCTACATCGCCAACGCCACGGAGATCACCACCGAGCACCCGGTGCTGATCGACCGCTTCCTCGAGGACGCCGTCGAAATCGACGTCGATGCCCTCTACGACGGCACCGAGATGTACCTCGGCGGCATCATGGAGCACATCGAGGAAGCCGGCATCCACTCCGGCGACTCGGCCTGTGTCCTGCCCCCCATCACCCTGGGCAACAACGTGCTGGAGCGCGTCCGCGCCGCGACGCTGGCGATCGCCGAGGGCGTGGGGGTCCGCGGCCTGATCAACATCCAGTTCGCGCTGGCCTCCGACGTGCTCTACGTCCTGGAAGCCAACCCCCGGGCCTCCCGCACGGTGCCGTTCGTCTCCAAGGCGACCGGCGTGCAGATGGCGAAGGCGGCTGCCCTGATCGGCACCGGCGTCACCGTCAACCAGCTCCGCACCGCCTACAAGATGCTGCCGGCAACCGGCGACGGCTCCACGCTGCCGCTGGACGCCCCGGTCTCGGTCAAGGAAGCCGTGCTGCCGTTCAGCCGCTTCCGCACCCCGGAGGGCAAGGTGGTGGATTCGCTGCTCGGCCCGGAAATGCGGTCCACCGGCGAGGTCATGGGCATCGATAAGCACTTCGACACCGCCTTCGCCAAGAGCCAGGCCGCCGCCAACAACGCGCTGCCCACCGAAGGCAAGATCTTCGTTTCCGTGGCCAACCGGGACAAGCGCTCGGTCATCATGGGCGTCAAACGGCTCTCCGACCTCGGCTTCGAGATCGTCTCCACCGGCGGCACCGCCGATGTGCTGCGCCGCAACGGCATCCAGGCCACCCCGGTCCGGAAGGTCGCCGAGGGCTCCAGCGCCGAGGGGGAGGGCACCATCGCCGACCTCATCATCGCCGGGGAAATCGACATGGTCTTCAACACCCCCTCGGGCGGCGAGGCACGCAGCGACGGCTACGAACTGCGCGCCGCCGCGACGTCGATCGGCATCCCGTGCATCACGACGGTGGCCGAGTTCAACGCCGCCGTCCAGGCCATCGAGGCGCTGCGCACCTACGAGTGGTCTGTCACGAGCCTGCAGGAGCACGCCGCCGCGCTGTTCGCCTCGCACGAACGGGTCGCGCAGGAACGGGTCACGCAGAATGCCGGCTGACGGCACGCCGGGGAACACCACCGGCGGCACGGCCGGCACGGAGTCCTTCGGCTCCCGGCTGGGCCGGGCCATGGCGGACCTCGGTCCGCTGTGCGTCGGGATCGACCCGCACCCGGCGCTGCTGGCCGGCTGGGGACTGAACGACGACGTCGCCGGGCTGGAGCGGTTCTCGCTCACCGTCCTGGAGGCGGTGGGTTCGCTCGCTGCCGCGGTCAAGCCGCAGGTGGCGCTGTATGAGCGGCACGGCTCCGCGGGCATGGCCGTGCTGGAGCGCACCCTCGCGGCGGCGGCGGACGCCTCGGTGCTGACCATCGCGGACGCCAAACGCGGCGACATCGGATCCACCATGGCCGCCTACGCGGACGCCTGGCTGCGGGACGGGTCCGCACTGGCCGCCGACTCGGTCACGCTGAGCCCCTACCTGGGCTTCGAATCGCTCCGGCCGGCCCTGGACCTCGCGGCCCAGACCGGCCGCGGCGTCTTCGTCCTGGCGCTGACGTCCAACCCGGAGGGCGCGTCCGTCCAGCACGTCGGCGGCGCGGACTCCGTGGCCCGCCGGATCGTCCGGGCCGCAGCCGAGGAGAACCGGCGGTACGGCGTTGATCAGGTCGGCGGGGCGCTGGGCTCCACCGGCCTCGTCGTCGGCGCGACGGTCGGCTCCGCCCTCACGGACCTGGACCTGGACCTCGCCGCCGTGCGCGGCCCGATCCTGGCCCCGGGCCTCGGCGCGCAGGGCGCCACGGCCGCGGATTTGCGCCGCACGTTCGGCAGCGCCTACGGCCAGGTGCTCGGAACGTCCAGCCGTGACATCCTCGGCGCCGGCCCGCGGATCCAGGACCTGCGGGACGCGGCCCAGCGGACCCTCGAGGAGCTGCGCGCAGCGTAGCCCACGGACGTCGCGCTGCATTCCCGGCACAGCGGCTCGTCACGGTGCGGCGCGGTACAGCAGGACCCGCCATCACGGGCTTCGGCGCACCGATGTGACGCATGTGGCCGCTATGGTGCCCGGAATGGCGGCCATTCGTGTCAGATGGCCGCCGCCGGCCCGCCGTCGGCTGTCGCGAAGGACCGCGGCGCCGAACTTGTCCATTGATTTCTGCCTGGCCGAGACGGTAGGTTCAGGACAAGTCCGCGGTTCCAGCCGGGGTGCAGTTCGGCCCGTCCGGCCGGACCGTTTTGCGGTCCGGCCGACAATGCAGGGAGGCATTCAGTGAGTTTGCGACCCCTCACTCCGCAGGAGCGTGCCGATGCCTTGGGCAAGGCCGCCGCCGCCAGGACCACGCGGGCCACCGCCAAGGACCGGCTCAAGACCGGGGAGCTGTCCATCTCTGAGTTGCTCAGCGCCGGGGAGACTGACGATGCGATCGCCCGGATGAGGATCGTGGAACTGCTGGAGGCGCTTCCCGGCATCGGAAGGGTGCGTGCCGCGGCGATCATGGAACAGCTCGGCATCGCGGCGTCGCGCCGGGTCCGCGGCCTGGGAATTCACCAGCGCCGGGCGCTGGTAGATTTTATAGACGACAAACAGCCCGGTCCGCCGCGCTGACTCAACCCCGCACGAAGGAATATGTGAGCAACAAACCGGGACTGACAGTCCTCGCCGGCCCGACGGCTGTTGGTAAAGGCACCGTGTCCACCTACATCCGGGACAACTATCCCGGCGTCTGGCTTTCCGTCTCGGCGACCACCCGGCCCCCACGGCCCGGCGAAGTCGACGGCGTGCACTACTTCTTCAAGTCCGCCGAGGAGTTCGATTCCCTGGTCGAGAACGGCGAACTCCTGGAGTGGGCCGTGGTCCACGGGCGCAACCGCTACGGCACCCTCCGCAGCACGGTGGACGCCGCGATCGCCGACGGCCGATCGGTGCTGCTGGAGATCGACCTGCAGGGAGCCCGGCAGGTCAAGCAGGCCGTGCCCGACGCCCAGTTTGTCTTCCTGGCGCCGCCGAGCTGGGACGAAATGGTCCGCCGCCTGGTGGGCCGCGGCACGGAAACAGTGGAAGAACAGCAGCAGAGGCTGGAAACCGCTAAACTAGAACTTGCCGCTGAACCGGAGTTTGACCACACCGTCATCAATGATGACATTCGACGGGCAGCGGACGAGCTTGTTTCACTCATGGGGCTGACCCCGAACCCACGCTAGGCGCCGGGACGTATCGGCCCGTTATAATTTGGAGAATTCGTGTCCACGAACCTTGAAGGCATCATCAACCCGCCGATCGACGAGCTGCTGAAGGCCGCCGATTCGAAGTACGGACTGGTGATTTTCGGCGCCAAGCGCGCACGCCAGATCAACGCGTACTACGCCCAGCTGCACGAGGGCCTGTTCGAGTACGTCGGCCCGCTGGTCGACACCAAGCTGAACGAGAAGTCGCTCTCCATCGCGCTGCGCGAGATCAACGAAGGCAAGCTCGTTTCCACGCCGATCGAACCTGCAGAGTAATTACGCAGCCGCAGGCGGGGTCTCACGTGCGCATAGTCCTCGGAGTCGGGGGAGGGATAGCTGCCTACAAGGTGGCGTCGCTCCTCCGGCTTTTTACTGAAGCCGGCCATGACGTCACCGTCATTCCCACAGAGGCCGCGACGCGCTTTGTCGGCGTCGCCACGTGGGAAGCGCTGTCCGGACATCCGGTCAGCAACAGCGTCTTCGACGACGTGCACACGGTCAACCACGTCCGCCTCGGCCACGAAGCCGAGCTGATCGTGGTGGCCCCCGCCACCGCCGACCTGCTGGCCCGCGCTGCCACCGGCCAGGCCAACGACCTCCTGAGCAACACCCTGCTGATGGCCGGCGGCTGCCCGGTGCTCATGGCCCCGGCCATGCACACCGAGATGTGGCAGCACCCCGCGACCCAGGCCAACGTCGAGACGCTCCGCAGCCGGGGAATCACCGTGCTGGAGCCCGCCTCCGGCCGGCTGACCGGCTCCGACTCCGGACCGGGCCGGCTCCCGGAACCCGAGGCCATCTTCGAAGCGGCACTGACCCTCGCCGGGGCAACATCGGTGCCCGCGACGGCCCCGCTGCCGGCGTCGGATGCCATGCTGCCTTCTCCGCTGGGGCCACTGGCCGGGCTCACCGTCACGATCAGCGCCGGCGGCACCCGCGAACCGCTGGATCCCGTCCGGTTCCTCGGCAACCGTTCCTCCGGCAAGCAGGGCGTGGCGCTGGCCGCCGCAGCCCGCGATGCCGGCGCCAAGGTCCGGCTGCTGGCCGCGCACATGGACGTCCCGCCGCCGGCTGGCGTCAACGTGGTCAAGGTTGAGACCGCCCTGGAGCTCCGTAAGGCCGCCCTGCACGCCGCCGCCGACTCCGACGTCATCATCATGGCCGCCGCCGTCGCCGACTTCCGTCCGGCGGATGTCTCCGGGACAAAAATCAAGAAGCGCGACGACGTCGCCGATCCCGTCATCTCGCTGGTCCGGAATCCGGACATCCTGCGCGAACTCGTCGAGGTCCGGGACGCGGCCTCCCGCCACCAGCTGATCGTCGGCTTCGCGGCCGAGACCGGCGACGCCGACGGCGACGTCCTGGACTACGCCGCGGCCAAGCTGCGCCGCAAGGCCTGCGACCTGCTGGTGGTCAACCACGTCGGTCAGGACAAGGTCTTCGGCGAGGACACCAACTCCGTAGTCATCCTTTCCCGTACCGGCTCCGAACCCCAAGAGGCGTCGGGTTCCAAATCCGATGTTGCGGCTGCCGTGATTGACCGCATCAGCGCCGAGCTGAGCCGGGTTGTCCCGCCCGCCTGAACCGGCGTAAGCAACGTCTCCTTAGCGCAGGGACACACGCCGCCGGACGACCGTTTTCCAACCAGTAAGGTAGTTGAGTGACTTTACCGCTGCACATCCCTGACTTCCACGGGTCCACGCCCGCCTCGCTTCGGCTCTTCACGTCCGAGTCAGTGACGGAAGGACATCCCGATAAGATCTGCGACCAGATCAGCGATGCGATCCTCGATGCCCTGCTGACCAAGGACCCCGAGTCCCGGGTGGCCGTGGAGACCCTGGCCACCACCGGGCTGGTCCACGTTGCCGGCGAGGTCACCACCGACGCCTACGTCGAAATCCCGCAGATCGTCCGGGAAACCATTCTGGGCATCGGCTACGACTCCTCGGCCAACGGTTTCGACGGCGCCCGCTGCGGCGTGTCCGTCTCGATCGGCCAGCAGTCCAACGACATTGCCGGCGGCGTCTTCAATTCGCTCGAAGCCCGCGAGGGACGCCAGGAGGACGACTACGACCTTCAGGGCGCCGGTGACCAGGGCCTGATGTTCGGCTATGCCAGCGACGAGACCCCCTCGTACATGCCGGTTCCGATCTGGCTCGCACACCGCCTTTCCGAACGGCTCACCGAGGTCCGCAAGAGCGGCGAACTCTCCTACCTGCGCCCCGACGGCAAGACCCAGGTCACCGTCGGCTACGACGGCGACCGGCCCGTCTCGGTTGAGACCGTGGTGATTTCCAGCCAGCACGCCGAAGGCGCCAGCCTGGACCAG
The DNA here is from genome assembly GCF_040547365.1 of Pseudarthrobacter sp. PvP090. Lineage (NCBI taxonomy): Bacteria > Bacillati > Actinomycetota > Actinomycetes > Micrococcales > Micrococcaceae > Pseudarthrobacter > Pseudarthrobacter sp. PvP090. Next base: position 168,138 of record NZ_JBEPPO010000007.1, on the reverse strand, counting down.
CTCCGGGCCGACCTCGCCGCGCACGTCGTCGACCCGGTCATGGCGTTGTCCAACCTTGACATCTCCCGGGCCAAGAACATCCTGAACCCGGCCGGCGCCTTCGTCATCGGCGGCCCGGTGGGCGACGCCGGCCTCACCGGCCGCAAGATCATCGTCGACACCTACGGCGGCATGGCCCGCCACGGCGGCGGCGCCTTCTCCGGCAAGGACCCGTCCAAGGTGGACCGCTCGGCGGCCTATGCGATGCGCTGGGTGGCCAAGAACGTGGTGGCTGCCGGTCTCGCGAAGCGCGCCGAAATCCAGATCGCCTACGCGATCGGCCAGGCCCGCCCGGTGGGAACCTACGTCGAGACCTTCGGCACCGAGACCGTGGATCCCGCCCGGATCAGCGCCGCGATCGCCGAGATCTTCGACCTGCGCCCCCGGGCCATCATCGATGCCCTCGACCTCAAGCGCCCGATTTACGCCAAGACCGCCGCGCACGGCCACTTCGGCCGCGAGGATCCCGACTTCACCTGGGAGCGGCTGGACCGGGTGGATGCGCTGAAGGCGTTCTTCAACGCCTGAGGCGTCCCTGTCCGGAGATGCTGTCCTGGACTGCTGTCCTGGACTGCGGTCTCGAATTAATGTCACAGCCTTGTGATGTGCTGTAGCCAGGCCGCCGATCCCGGCGGCCTGGCTATTCTTCGTTGAGCCGGCGCTTCCCGGGCCGGCACCGACCCGTTGCTGAAGGGAGGACCCCCGCGATGAGCCCGATCCATGGCGCCGCCGCGCCCGACGAGCCCCTCCAGCTGTCGCTGCTCCAGGGCTTCCCGGCCTCCGCAGCCGCGACCGCGGGCCCACCCCTCGCCGACCGGCTTCCGGTGGCCCGGGTGCGGCTCGAGTCCTCCCTTCCGCACCTTGACCGGCCCTTCGACTACAGCGTGCCCGTCGGGCTCGACGCCGCCGCGCAGCCGGGTGTCCGGGTGAAGGTGAAGTTCAACGGCCAGGAACTGGCCGGATACCTGATCGAACGTGTCGCGGAATCCGACGCCGGCCACCCCCTCGTCCCGCTGTACAAAGTGGTCTCGCCGGTCCCGGTGCTGACGGCCTCCGTCGCGGACCTGGCCTACCGGGTCGCGGCGCGCTACGCCGGCAGCGTTAGCGACGTCCTCCGCGTCGCCGTGCCGCCGCGGATGGCGAAACTCGAGAAGGACCTCGCACCCGACGGAATCCTGGACCCGAACCTCTTCGCTGACGGGGCCGACAATGGGGCCGGTGCGGCCATCCCCGCCGGCCTGGAAGCCTCCAGCTGGTCCGGGTACCGCAACGGCGCGGCCTTCCTGCAGCACCTGAACGCAGGAGAGTCGCCGCGGGCCGTACTCAGTGCGCTCCAGGGCTACGGTCCCGGAGGCTGGCCCCGCTTAATTGCCGAGGCGGTGGCCGCCGTGCGCCTGTCGGGACGCGGCGCCGTCGTCGTCGTGCCCGACTACCGGGACCTGGACCGCGTGGAAGCCGCCCTCCTGCAGCTCCTGCCGGCCGGGGACGTCGCCCGGCTCACCGCGGACGACGGCCAGACCCCGCGCTACCGCAGCTTCCTGCGTATCCTCAGCGGCGCTGCCGGGGTTGCCGTCGGCACCCGTTCCGCTGCCTACGCGCCCGTCCATAATCTTGGCCTCGTGGTGTGCTGGGATGACGGCGACGACCTGCATATCGAGCAGCGCTCACCCTATGCCCACTCCCGCGAAGTCCTGCTGCTTCGCGCCGGGCAGGAGGGCGCCGCGTGCCTGCTCGCCGGGCACACCCGGAGCACCGAAACGCAGCGCCTCATCGAGGCAGGGTGGGCGTGGCCGGTGGAAGCGGACCGCTCCGTCGTCCGCCGGACCGTTCCGCGGGTGCTGAACACCGCTGACAGCTACGAACTCGAACATGATCCGCTGGCCAGGATTGCCCGGCTGCCGGGCGCAGCCTGGCGCGCCGCCAAGGAGGGCCTCGAACGCGGCCCGGTCCTGGTGCAGGTGGCCAGGGCGGGCTACGCGCCGTCGCTTGCCTGCGAAAACTGCCGCGAACCGGCACGCTGCACCGCCTGCAGCGGGCCGCTGGCCATCGCCGGGGCCAGCGGGAGCTCCGCAGTGCCCCAGTGCCGGTGGTGTTCGACGCCGGCGCCGACGTGGCGCTGCGGCACGTGCAACGGGGTCCGGCTACGGCGCGGCGCCACCGGGGCGCTGCGTACGGCCGAAGAACTGGGCCGCGCCTTCCCGGGCAAGCCGGTCATCACGTCGTCCGGGGACCGCGTGCTGGCCACGGTTCCGGATTCGAAAGCGCTGGTTGTGGCTACGGTCGGCGCGGAGCCGGTCGCTGAGGGCGGCTACGCGGCGGCGCTGCTGCTCGACGGCGATTCGCTGCTGCGGCGCGAGAACCTGCGGGCGGGGGAGGACGCCGTCCGGCGCTGGTTCAACGCCGCGGCCCTGGTCCGGCCCGCGGGTGACGGCGGTCTGGTGGTCATCACCGCGGACGACGCAGCCGGCGTCGGGGCCCTGCTGCGCTGGGACCCGGCCGGCTACGCCCAGCGGGAATTGTCCCTGCGCCAGGAACTGCAGCTGCCCCCGGCCGTCCGGGTCGCGTCGATCACCGGCGGCCGGACCGCCGTCGGGCACTTCGGCCAGGCTGTCGAGCAGCAGCTGGGCCAGCAGGGGATCGCGCTGCGGACCGCCGGCCCGGCCCCCCTCGTAATGGCCGGCGCCCCCGGCCCGGCCGGATCCCAGGGGAAAGCCGCGGGGGCCGCTGACGAGGACGTCCGGACGCTGCTGTTCATGCCCTACGGCCAGGCCGCACAAGTCACCCGGGTGCTCCGCGCGGTCAAGGTCGCGGCTGCCGCCAAACGCACCGACGAACCGGTCCAGCTGCGGCTCGACGGCGTCGACGTGCTCTAGGCGTGCCGAGTTCGCCGGTTAGCTGCGGGTTCGCCGTTTCGAACCGGCGACCGGGCAGCGTACCGGCGAGTTCGGCGGCGTGGCGGTGCGCACGGGCTACTTCCGGTGCCCCGGGTTTTGTGCGCGCAGCGCCACGGCCTCTTCGGCGACGTCCAGCAGCCTGCGGGCGGACTCGTCCCAGCTGAAGTCCGCGGCGCGCTCCACCGAGCGGCGGGAGCGGGCCTTCCAGAGGTCGGGTTCCTCCAGCGCCCGGACCGCAGCGGCGAATTCCGCCGGGGAATCCGGGTGGACGTAGCTGACGGCGTCGCCGCCCACTTCGCGGAAGATCGGGATGTCGCTGGCGATCACGGGCGTGCCGTGCGACATGGCTTCAACGAGGGGCAGTCCGTAGCCCTCCGCCCTGGACAGGCTGATCAGGGCCGTGGTGCGTCCCAGCATGGCCTCGTACTCGGCGTCGGTCACGCCGTTGTGGAAGACGATATCGGCGCCCGCCGGTGCCAGGGCTTCGAGTTCGGCCCGGCGGTCGGGGGTGATCCGGCTGAGCAGGTGCAGGGTCATGTCCGGGAGTTCCGCCATGCCCCGGATCATGGTCTCCACATTCTTGTACGGCATGAAGGAACCCATGTACAGGAGCGTCTTGTCCGCTCCCGCCCCGGGGTCCCGCGGCGTGTGGCCGTGCTGCGGGGCGTTGCCGACGATCCGGACGGGGCGCCCGGTGAGCCGGTACTTGGAGATCAGCGCGGCGGTCGTGGAACTGATGGTGGCGACGACGTCGGCCCGGTTCAGCAGGAGCCGCTGCGGCCAGAACGCCTTGTGGTAGAGCCGCCAGAGGACCCGGACCGGGGCCGGCAGGAAGCCGGGGGGTGCCGGGTGTTCGTAGTAGATCAGGTCGTGCAGGGTCAGCACCAGGGCGTACTTCCGGCCCCAGCTGCCCATGGTCTGCATCGGGCACACCACGATGTCGGCGCCGAGCTTGTTGACCCTGCCCGCGACGAACAGCTCTGCCGGGGACAGCGGGCTGTTGATCAGGGTGTACGGCACGTCCGGAAGCAGGGCCAGCTGGCGGACGTCGCTGATCAGCATGGAGACGTCGGCGATTTTGGCCGTCGCCTCGATCAGGCTCGAACCGTAGCGGCTGATGCCGTCGTGCTGGTCCAGCCGGGTGAAACGGGCATCGATGAGGATTTTCACGCGGAATGGTCCTTCAGGAAGCGGCGGATAAAGCCCGCGGCGGGTTCCGGGGTTTCGTAGTGGATCAGGTGGCCGACGCCGGGGATGACGTCAAGGTGCCCGTCCGGCAGCAGGGCCAGGAGTGTGCGCTGGTCCGGCAGCGCGGCGATCTCGTCCTTTTCCCCGGCGATCAGCAGCACGGGAAGGGTGAGGCTGCGGGCCACTTCGGCGACGTTGCTGCCGACCGAGGCCTTGAACGCCTCGAGCAGGCTCTCCCGGTCCGCGAATGCGGAAAAATAGGCGCTGTGCTGGGCATGCACGAAACGGCGGAGCTGCTTGTCGCGGGTCTTCGCCATGGTCCGGCTCATGACCCGGACGATCAGCTGGCTGCGCAGCAGGCCCTGCCCCAGGCGGCGGGGAAGGCGCGCGGCGGCCTCGTAGTACAGGATGGCGAGTTTGGTCATGAGCCCCTTGGGCCCCTCCAGTGCGGGGGCGGCGATCGGGTTGACCAGGATCAGCTCGGAGACCGTGCCGGGGTGCGCCGCCACGTAGTGGCTCGCGACAATCGAGCCGAAGGAGTGGCCCAGCAGGACCGTGTCGGGCGCCAGGCCCAGGGCGCCCATAAAGTCAGAGATGAAGCGGCCGTAGCGCTCAACGCTGTGTTCGGCACCCTCGAACGCGGCAGAGCTGCCGAAGCCGGGGAGGTCGGGCATGATCAGCCGCATCTCGGAGAGCTGGTCGGCCACCCGGAGCAGGCCGTGGTGGTCGCCGCGGAAGCCGTGGATGACCAGGATGGTCCGGGTCTCCGGCGTCACCCGGACCGGCTCGTAAGTCCAGTACGCGACCCTGGCGCCGTCGAGGACCACCTCGGAGCCTTGGGTGCGGGCCTCAAGCCCGTCGCTGAACAGGGGAGTGGTGGGGGAAGGCTCGGTGGCCACGTGTTCCATTCGATAAGTCCTAGTTGACTGAGTCCGGGTGCGAGCCGGAGCGGAAGCCACGTTCCAGACCGGCCAGGGCGTCCATGGCGGCGTCGTCGAGGCTGAAACCGAAGACGTTGAGGTTTTCTTTGATCCGGGCGTGCGAGCTCGCCTTGGGGATGGTGACATTGCCGAGCTGGACATGCCAGCGAAGGATGATTTGCGCCGCGGTCATGCCGTGCGCGGCGGCGAGGTCCAGCACCACCGGATCCTGCAGGACCTGGCCGCGGCCCAGCGGGCTCCAAGCCTCGGTGGTGATTCCGAGCTCGCGGTGCAGGGTGCGCAGCTCCTCCTGCTGGAGCCAGGGGTGCAGTTCGATCTGGTTGACCGCCGGGACGACTTCCGCGGTCTGCAGCAGACGGTCCAGATGGGCCGGCTGGAAATTCGAGACCCCGATGGCCCGGGCCCTGCCTTCCCGGTACAGCGTCTCCATGGCGCGGTAGCTCTCGGGATACAGCCCCCGCTGCGGACAGGGCCAATGGATCAGGTACAGATCCACATATTCCAGTCCGAGGTTGGACATGGATGTGTCGAAAGCGCGCAGCGTGGCGTCGTAGCCCTGGTCGTCGTTCCAGAGCTTGGTGGTGACGAACAGGTCCTCGCGCGAGAGGGAGGGGGAAGACTCGCCGGAACCGCCCCGGGCGTCGTCGGCGCTCACGAAACTCGACAGCGAGCCAATGCCCCGGCCGACACCCGTCTCATTGCCGTACATGGCGGCGGTGTCGAAGTGCCGGTAGCCGGCCTCCAGCGCCATGGTCACGAGCCCGGCGGCGTCCGCGGGAGGCACCTTGTAGAGCCCGAACCCCAACTGGTCGATCAGTACTCCGTTGTTGAGGCTGAGCCGCGGCGAGGGTTTCATAGCATCGACTTTACCTACTCCGCCGCCGGGACTCCCCACGGCGGGCCGGTTCAGGACAAGCCGTCAAAGCTGACCAGCCGCCGGGCGCTGGCCTCGTCGAGGATCAGGTCGGTGGCCAGCCCCGCGGCAAGGGCGCCGCGCAGGCCGTTGATCTTGGAGGCGCCCGACACCACGCAGATCCGGCGGCGGACCTGGCGCAGCTGCGCCAGGTCCGGGCCGGTGGAGCGTTCGTTGAGGGTGATGCCGTCCGAGGAGCCGTCGGCGCGGAAAAACACCGTGGCCACGTCGCCCACGACGTCGGAGGAGGCCAGGACCGTCAGGTCGTCCTCGTCGAGGTAGCCGCCCGCGTAGACGTGGCTGGGGTAGTCGGCGTCGACCGAGCCGACGCCGAAAATGGCGATGCTCATGCGGGCCTGCAGCTCAAGGATCCGTTGCACACTGCGCTCATTCCACATGGCCCTTTTCGTCGCGGCATGGTCGAAGAACGCCGGGACCGGGAACTGTTCCACCCGCGCCCCGTAGGCGCTGCCAAAGCGCCGCATGATGTCGGAGGCGTAGGTGATGCCTGTGGTTTGCATGTTGCCTGCCCCGTTGAGCTGGACGATCACGCTGTCGTGGGTGATCTTCCGGGTCAGGTGCCGGCTGACGGCGCTCAGGGTGGAGCCCCACGCGACGCCGATGATGGCATTGGAGTCGACCAGCGGGCCGATGGTGCGCGCGGCCTGCATGGCCACGCGGTCCAGTGTTTCCGCCTCATTCAGCGTGTCCACCACCGGAACGACGTGCACATCGACCTTGTATTCGGCGCGGATCATGCTTGCCAGTTCGGGGCCAGTGTCCAGCGGACTGCGGATCTGGATCTGCACCAGCCCCGATTCCCGGGCCGAGGAAAGCAGGCGGGACACGGTGGACCGCGACGTGCGGAGCTCGCGGGCAATCGCGTCCATGGTCAGGTCCTGCAGGTAATACAACTGGGCCGCGCGGAGGGCGTCGGAGCTGCGTGAGGGTGTCATCCCATTTCCATTCTGCACGTTTGTGCATAGTGCTTGACTCCATTTTCCATTAGTCCAAAGAATAGTGTTGAACGGCGCCGCGCCGCGTGGCGCGCCGCACAGGACCAAACCCAAAGGAGCAGTTCTTGGGACAGAAGGATTCAGCCCGCAACCAGGCATCAGCCGGCGAGCGAGCATCGGTGCAGAAGCTGCGGACGCGGCCCCACGCCCAGGTGCTGATCATCGGCGGCGGCATCAACGGAGCGGGCACGTTCCGGGATCTGGCCCTGCAGGGTGTGGACGTCGCCCTCGTGGAGCGCGGCGACTACTGCCAGGGGGCCAGCGGCGCCTCCTCGCACATGATCCATGGGGGCATCCGCTACCTCGAGAACGGCGAGTTCCGCCTCGTCCAGGAATCGGTGGTGGAGCGGAACCGGCTGCTGCGCATCGCCCCGCACTACGTGAAGCCGCTGCAGACCACCATCCCCATCTTCAGCACCTTCTCCGGCATCCTCTCCGCTCCGCTGCGCTTCCTGACCCACAAGCAGCAAGGCGCCCCCAAGGAACGCGGGGCCTTCCTGATCAAGCTCGGCCTGAGCATGTACGACTTCTTCTCCCGCGACGGCGGCACCGTCCCGCGCCACCAGTTCCGCGGCCGCAAGCGCGCCCTGGCGGAACTGCCGCGCCTGCACCCGGGCATCAAGTACGCCGCCACGTATTTTGACGCCTCCGTCCACAACCCGGAACGGCTCACCCTGGACGTGCTGCAGGACGGAGAGAAAGCCGGAGCTGGGGGCGCCAGTGACGCCCGTGCCAGCAACTACCTCTCCCTCGTTTCCGTCCGGGACAGCACAGGCACCGGGCATACCGGAAGCACCGTGGAGCTCCGCGACGAGCTCACCGGTGAACTGTTCGACTTCTCCGCGGACGTCATCGTCAACACCACCGGAGCCTGGGTCGATCAGACCAACCAGGCGATGGGCGCGGCGTCGGCGTTCATGGGCGGCACCAAGGGCTCGCACATCGTGCTGGACCACCCGGAACTGCTGGCCGCCTGCAACGGCCGCGAGATCTTCTTCGAACACACCGACGGCCGGATCGTGCTGATCTACCCGATGGGGGACCGGGTCCTGGTGGGCACCACCGATGTCGACGCCGACATGGCTGAGGACGCCGTGTGCACCGAGGCGGAGATCGACTACTTCTTCGACCTGATCGGCCACGTCTTCCCGGACATCACTGTGGACCGGGAGCAGATCGTCTACACCTTCTCCGGCGTCCGCCCGCTGCCCCGGCACGACGCCACCCAGCCCGGCTTCGTCAGCCGCGACTACCGGATCGAACGCCGCGCCGGCGCCGCACCCGGCGCCGCGGCGGGCGCTGGAGCAGGGCAGGGCGGCGGCGCCGTCGTGCTGAGCCTCGTCGGCGGAAAGTGGACCACGTTCCGGGCTCTCGCCGAACACCTGAGCAACAACGTCCTCGCCGAACTCGGGATGGAGCGGAAGGTTTCGACGGCGAAGCTCGCCATTGGCGGCGGCGCCGGCTTCCCGGACAGCGAGGACGGTGTGCAGCGCTGGATCAAGGCGCACATGGCCGCCGGACGGGACGCGGACCGCACGGCCGGACTGCTGACCCGCTACGGCACCCGCGCCGAGGAAGTCATCGGCTTCCTCGACGGCGCCCCGGGAAACGCCCCGGACCGTCTCCTGCACTCGACCCGCGAACTCAGCGTCCGCGAACTGGAGTTCATGGCCCGGAACGAACAGATCGGGCACCTGGTTGACGTACTGATCCGCCGCACCTCCCTCGCCTTCCGGGGGCTGGTGACCGGCGAGCTGCTGAACGAGGTTGCCGATATCCTCTCCGGCCCGCTGGGCTGGGACGCGGCAACCCGGTCATCCGAGATCACCCACGCTCAGGAGGTGCTCAAGCGGTTCCACGGGGTCCAGGTCCACAGCCTGGTCTCCTGATAGACCTCGGCGCCCGGACGGGGGGACGTCCGGGCGCAAGGACTGCGTGGTCCTCTGGGGGACCGGCGCAGTGGCCGGCCGGCGGCGCCAACTCGTTGCCGGCCCAACAGCCCTTCAAACTCGCGAGGGGCTGACAACAGAAAATAGAGGAGTCAAAGATGTCTCTTGGAATAGTTTTCCTGTCCGAAGTATTCGGTACCGCAATGCTGACCCTGCTGGGTTGCGGCGTTGTGGCAAACGTTGCACTCAAAGGCACCAAGGGCAACAACGGCGGGTTCCTGATGGTCACCTGGGGATGGGGCATCGCCGTCTTCTCCGGCGTTTACGTCGCCGCGATGTCCGGGGCCCACCTGAACCCAGCTGTGACGTTCGGCCTACTGGTCAACGGCAAGACGGAATATGCGCCGGGTGTCCCGGTCGACGCCGCCTCCACCTTCACCTACTTCGGCGGTGAACTGCTCGGGGCCTTCCTCGGCGCCGTGGTCATGTGGCTGGCCTACAAGCAGCACTTCGACGCTTCGGATGCGGAGCCCGCCAGCCAGCTGGCCGTGTTCTCGACCGGTCCGGCCATCCGGTCCACGCCGTGGAACCTGATCACGGAGATCGTCGGCACGTTCGTCCTCGTCTTCGTCATCCTGACCTTCGGCGGGACTCCGTCGGGGCTTGGCCCGCTCGCCGTGGCCCTGCTCGTTGTCGGTATCGGCGTCTCCCTCGGTGGCCCCACCGGCTACGCCATCAACCCGGCCCGTGACCTTGGCCCCCGCATCGCCCACGCGCTGCTGCCCATGAAGGGCAAGGGATCCTCGGACTGGAGCTACTCCTGGATCCCTGTTGTCGGACCGCTGGTCGGCGGCGGCCTGGCCGGCCTCGTCGCGGCAGTCGTGCCGATCATCGCCACCGCAGCCGCCTAACCCACCCGCTACGCACTCATTCAACTGCCAGCCCAAGACAAGGACGTCAACATGAACCAGTACGTAATCGCCATCGACCAGGGCACCACCAGCACCCGCGCCATCGTGTTCGACCACAGCGGCAGCATCGTCTCCTCGGGGCAGATGGAGCACGAACAGATCTTCCCGCAGGCAGGCTGGGTGGAGCACGACCCCGCCGAGATCTGGAACAACACGCGTGAGGTCATCGCCTCCGCGTTGTCCAAGGCGAACCTGACCCGCCATGACATCGCAGCCGTCGGCATCACCAACCAGCGTGAAACCGCGGTCGTCTGGGACAAGACCACCGGCAAGGCCATCTACAACGCGATTGTCTGGCAGGACACCCGCACGCAGCCGATCGTGGACGAGCTGGCCAAGGACGGCGGACCGGAGCGGTTCAAGCAGAAGGTCGGCCTGCCGCTGGCGACCTACTTCTCCGGCACCAAGATCAAGTGGATCCTGGACAACGTTGAGGGTGCCCGCGCCAAGGCCGAGGCCGGGGACCTGGTCTTCGGCAACACCGACTGCTGGGTGCTCTGGAACCTCACCGGAGGGGTCGACGGCGGCGTCCACGTCACGGACGTCACCAACGCCTCCAGGACCATGTTCATGGACCTGGAGACGCTTTCCTGGGACCAGGAGATCCTGGACGCATTCGGCGTTCCGGCCTCCATGATGCCGGCCATCAAGTCCTCCTCCGAGGTCTACGGCACGGTGCACACGTCCCAGCTGCTGCGCGAGGTTCCCGTCGCGGGCATCCTGGGCGACCAGCAGGCCGCGACGTTCGGCCAGGCCGCCTTCGACGCCGGTGAGGCCAAGAACACCTACGGCACCGGCTGCTTCCTCATCTTCAACACCGGTGAGGAAATCGTCCACTCCAAGAACGGGCTGCTGACCACGGTCGGGTACAAGCTCGGCGACGCCGCCCCGCACTATGCTCTGGAAGGCTCCATCGCCGTCACCGGTTCGCTGGTGCAGTGGCTGCGGGACAACCTCGGCATGATCAGCAGCGCCGCGGAAGTGGAGACTCTGGCGGCCTCGGTGGAGGACAACGGCGGCGTGTACATTGTGCCGGCGTTCTCCGGCCTGTTCGCCCCGTACTGGCGGTCCGACGCCCGCGGCGCGATTGTCGGGCTGACCCGCTTCGTGAACAGGAACCACATCGCCCGGGCCGCGCTGGAAGCCACGGCTTTCCAGACCCGCGAGGTGCTCGACGCCGTCAACGCGGACTCCGGTGTCCCGCTGACCGAGCTGAAGGTCGACGGCGGCATGGTCGCCAACGATGCGCTGATGCAGTTCCAGGCGGACATCCTCGGCGTTCCGGTGATCCGGCCCAAGGTCGTGGAGACCACGGCGCTGGGCGCCGCGTACGCCGCCGGCCTGGCCGTCGGCTTCTGGAAGGACCTCGGCGAATGTTCGGCCAACTGGTCCGAGGACAAGCGCTGGGAGCCGAAGATGGAACAGTCGGAGCGCGAGCGCCAGATGCGCCTCTGGAAGAAGGCCGTCACCAAGTCCATGGACTGGGTCGACGAGGACGTGAAGTAGGACCCTCGGGCACAAGAAGAGCTCCGGCCAGCAACGCTGGCCGGAGCTCTTCCTGTTCTCCGCCGGTGAGGAACCGTGCGGCTCAGTGCCGGTGCCCGGGAGACACCTCGACGGCGCGGGGCGTTTTCGCGTAGACATTCCTGCTGACCTTGTAGGCGTGTTCTTCCAGTTCCAGGGCCTGTTTGTTGACCTCCCTGAGCTGCGAGTCGCTGAGCTTCCGGATTTTCACCAGATCCATGGTCTCCTGCTGGTCACCCCCTACGGCGGTGACCTGCACGAGTCCGGTGCCGGCGGAGTAGAACTTCTGCTGGTGGCCGGCGTCGGGCGGTTCCAGCGGGTTGTACTCGTCGATCACCAGCACATCGTCGTAGCACCCGGTGGGGACGCAGACGTGCTGGTTCGTCCTGACCACCTGGCCGCAGTCGAGGAAATCGACCTTGGGGGCATATGCCTGGACATACGCGGGCTTGCCGGTCCGCGGACGCGCCTGCATCGCGGTCCCGGCCTGCGCCTTGGCGATACCGCTGATGAAGGTGCTGGGCGCACCGACAAACTCGCCGTTTTCGTACTCCTCCGGATACTCGCCGAAGAGCCAGACGTCGCCCTTCTTCGATTGGGCGAAGAATGCCAGTTCGGATTCCGCCAGCTCGCCGTCGGAGTAGTCGCGGTCCCACATCACCAGCGTGTTCACGCCGTCGATGACCTTGGTCAGCCCGGTGACGGTATGGACAACCTTGTGCGCGCTTGTCCCCTCCGCTGAGGTCACCGTGCCGTCGGTGGTGTACTGCATCCCCGGCTTCAGCGGAAACCATTTGTTGTTGATCCGCGGCGAAGCCGGGAATTCCGAGGGATCGAAGTCGATCTCCGAGCCCGGTCCGCAGAGTTCCTTTGGACCCGGGGCGGCGGTGGCGCTAGCCGCCGTCGTCACCGTCAGCGTGGCCAGCACCAGCAGGAGTGCCGAGCCGTACGCGGTGATGCGTTGTCGTGGTGTGGCCATGTCACGGGCTTCTCTCTTGTGTGGTATCTGGTTAAACGGCGGGCGCCGGCTGGGGCTGGTTGGGCCGACGCTCACGCTTCGGACCCTTCTTGGCAAACCGCAGGTAGAGCGAGGGGACGATGAACAGGTTGACCAGCGTCGACGTGACGAGGCCGCCCAGAATCACCACCGCCATGGGATGCTCGATCTCATGGCCGGGGATGTTCCCCATGACCACCAACGGCACAAGGGCCAAAGCGGTGGCCAGAGTGGTCATCAGAATCGGGGACAAGCGCTCGGCGGCGCCCCGCATCACCAGGTCCCGGCCGAAAGGCATACCCTCGAACTGTTCCAGGTGCTGGCAGTGGTTGATGAGCAGGATGCCGTTGCGGGCTGCGATCCCCATCAGGGTCAGGAAGCCGACCAGCGACCCGAGGGAGAGGATTCCGCCGCTCAAGTGCGCTGCGATGATGCCGCCCACCAGCGCCACCGGCAGCGTCAGGATGGCAAGAATCGCCAGCCGCCAGCTGCGGAACGCCGCCTGGAGCAGCAGGAAGACCACGATGACCGCGCCGATCGCATAGAGCAGCAGCCGCTGCGAGGCGGCCTGGCGTTCCGCGTATTCGCCGAGGACAACGGCTTCGTAGCCGACCGGGAACTCAACCGACTTCATCTGGGACTCGAGGTTCTCGACAACTTTCGCCAGATCGCCTTCCTTGACATTGGCACTGACGTCGATGCGCCGGGATCCTTCCGAACGCTCGATGACGTTCGGGGTGGGCTTGACCGCCACTGTGGCGACGTCGGCCAACCGGATCTTCTGCCCGCCCGGGGTATCAAGCTGGAGGTTCTCGATGCTCGTGACGCTGGTCCGGGTCTCCGGCGGGCTCCAGACCTGGACGTCGTAGGCCTTTCCGTCCCGGTAGATGTCGCCCACTTCCTCGCCGGCGATCATCGTGGCCGCGGCGCGGCGTACGTCTCCGGGTTTCAGCCCGTAGCGGTTCGCGGCGTCCAGGTTCACCTCCACGTTGATCTGCGGAATGTTGGCCTGGAGGGCGACCTTCGCGCCCACTGCTCCGTCGATGCCGCCCAGGATGGTCTTGATCTTGTCGGCCTCCTGCTTCAGTATCGTGAGGTCGTCACCGTATACACGGACGACGACGGCGTAACCTGTGCCGGTCAGGACCTCGCGGATGCGTTCCTTGAGGTACGTCTGGACGTCCCGGACAATGCCGGGATAGCCATCAACCACTTCCTGGACTGCCGCAAGGGTTTCGTCATAGTCGACCGCGGGGTCGACGCTGATCCAGTTCTCACCGAAGTAGACGCCCACCACCTCATCGGCGTTGAAGGCCTGTCCAATGTGGGACCCGCAGTTGTTCACGCCCGGTATTGTCATGAGCTCCTTGCAGGCAAGCTGGCTGACGCGGACCTCCTCCGAGTTGGACGTGCCCGGCTGCGTGAGCCAGTGCATCAGGAAGTCCCGTTCCTTGAAGGACGGCAGAAGCGATTGACCCAGCAGCGGGGCCGCCACAATGCCGACGACGCCCAACGCGCCCAGGGCAAGGTACCCCGGAAGAGGCCGGTGGACGATGGGCCGGAGCGCGTTGGCGTACCAGCGCTTGAGCACCCTGACGACCGGCGGGTCGCGGTCCTCCAGCTTGGCGTTCCGCAGGAAAATGTACGCCATCGCAGGTGTGACGGTGAGCGCGACCAGCATGGACGCAATCACCGCAAGAGTGTACGACGTGGCGAGCGGCCTGAAGAACGCCCCCGTCAGTCCGTCCAGGAAGAAGATTGGCACGGTGGCAGCAACGATGATCAGGGTTGCATACACAATCGGTCCTCGGACCTCAATCGAAGCGTCGACCACCACCCGGGCCGTGCTACCGGTGCCGCCACTGGCGCGGTGCTGGCGGAGCCGTCGCACGATGTTTTCGACGTCGATGATGGCATCGTCCACCACCACCCCGACGGCAATCACCAACCCCGCAAGCACCATCGTGTTGATTGTGCCTCCGGTCCAATACAACACCAGTGCTGCGGCCATGAGGGACAGCGGAATGGCCAGCACGCTGACCAGCGCAGTCCGCCATTGGAAGAGGAAGACGCTCAGCACCAGGATGACCAACAGGCATCCGAGGACAAGAGCCACACCCAGGTTGCCCAGTGATTCCTCGATGAAAGTCGCCGGCCGGAAGATCGTGGTGTCCACCGCGATCCCGGTGAGCCCTGGTTCGAGTTGTTTTAGCGCCTCTTCGACCCCACGCGTGACTTCGAGCGTATTGCCCCAGGGGAGCTTCTCCACGATCAGCATGAGCCCCGGACCACCGTTGATGACGGCGTCACCGATCAGCTGCTGGTGGTCTTCCACGACGGTAGCGACGTCGGACAGCCGGAGCGGGGCCTGGCCCTCACGATCTTCCACCGCTACCTTCGCCAGTTCTTCAGGCGACGTGATGGGCTGGACGTGGCGGATGGCCATGGATTGGCTGGGTGTATCAAGAGCGCCGCCGGTTCCGATCAGCGCGCCGGGGGAGTACTGCAGCAGCCCCGCATCGAGGGCGTCACCGGTCGAGGTCATCACTGTTTCCAGCGAAACGTTGTGGGCCGCCAGCTTGTTGGGGTCAACCTGGACCTGGAGCATCTGGAGGCGTTCGCCCCAGATCGCCACATTGGCCACTCCGGGAACCCGGAGCAGATGTGCCCTGACGTTCCAGTACGAGATCATGGACATTTCGATAAGTGACCGCGTGTCGGAGGACAGCCCGATCTTCATGACCCGGCTGGTGGACGACAGCGGCTGGAGCATCAGCGGCGGCGCCGCCCACGTGGGCAGGGTCGGTAGAACGGTTGCCATCCGCTCGGACACCAGTTGCCTGGCCGTGAGCAGATCCGTGCCGTTTTCGAATTCCATCACGATCGAGGAGAGCTGCGGGACCGACTTTGACCTCATATGGTCGAGGCCGTCGATGCCGTTGAAGGCTTCCTCCAGCGGAACGGAGACCAGTTCTTCGACTTCGGCAGCGGTGAGTCCGAGGCAGGCGGTCTGGACCTCCACCTTCGGCGGCGCGAATTCGGGGAACACGTCCACCGAGGCGCTGCTGAGCTGGGCGCCGCCGACGATCATCAGCGCCGCCGCCATGGCGATGATGATCGATCTGAACCGCAGACTAGCTGCGACTATCCGGCGCATGTCATTTGCCCGTATTGAATTCGGCGCCAAACAGTTCAGCCGCGCCCACCGTGACCACCTGCGTTCCTGCCGGAGGCCCGGCGGTGGCCGTGACCACGCCGTCTTCCACCCTGCTGACGGCGACTTCCTGGCGCTCGAAGACCCTCGGTGCCGGGTTGGTGTACACCCAGGTCTTGCCGTTGGCGTCGTACATCAGCGCCCCGTAGGGCAGCCGGATCTCGGTCCCCGCGCCCGCCGCGACCGGTTCGGTTTTCAGTTCCAGCCGATCCATGCCCCGCTGTGTCAGCGTCAGCTTGGCGATGCCGGTGGCCGCATTTTTTTCCACCTTGGCCGGGGCTTCACCCACCGCTGCCGGGGCGGCGGACGGTGCTGCGCAGGCCGGGACGGAGAACACGAGGGCTGCACAGACAGCGGCCGCCAGGGACAGGCGCCATTGGGGCTTGTGGCTGGTCATTTTGCTTCCACCTTTTCCTGCATTTCGGGCTGGACGGGGACTTCCGATTCGTAGACTTCCGACCACTCTTCGGGTGCGGTGCTGGGACCGTACCAGGTGATCAGGAGGGGGAACACCAGCAGCGCCACGAGGGTCGCGGTGATGAGGCCGCCGACGATGATCAGCAGCATGGGGACGATCAAGGCCTGGCCGACGCTGCCGCCAAGGAGAGCCGGCGGTATCAGAACCGCGACGGTGACCAGTGCCGCTTTGAGGACCGGCGACACGCGCTCACGGGCCGCCGTGAGTACCACTTCGGCGCGGGACGATTGCGGCGCGGTGCGCCAGAGGTCGTCTGCCCGGGCTGACAGCAGCACCGCGTTGCGGGCCGTGATGGCCAGGACCGCAGCAACGGCGGTGAGTGAAAGCCAGGAGAGCGACGCCGCAGCGAGCCACGCGGCCACGGCCGCGCCGGACAGCGCCGCCGGCAGGGCCAGGAAGATGGCGAGGGCGAGCTTCCAGCTCCGGACCGCTGTCTGGAGCAGAAGCAGTATGCCCACCAGGGATGCTGCTCCAAGCCAGAGCACCAGAGTGTCAGCTGCCTGCAGTTCGCTGTACTTGGCGGGGATTTCCGCGTGGTATTCCAGCGGGAATTGAATCTTCTTGATGGCCGCTTCAATATCGCGCTCGACGTCGGCCAGGGGGCGTCCGCTGACGTCGGCGACGACGTCGATCCGCCGCGACGTGGCATCGTGTTGGATGACGACTTCGTTGGGAACCATCCGGACCGCGGCGATCTCGCCCAGCTGGACGTGTCCGCCGTCGGGGGTGTCGAGGAGCAGCTCACGGATGCTGGTGAGATCATCCCTGACGTTGGCTGCACCGCGGACCACGACTTCGAACACCTTCTGCTGTTCGAACAGGTTGCCGACGATGACGCCCTGCATCAGTGTCGCGGCGGCGCGCCTGGCGTCGCCGGGCTTGATGCCGACCCGCTGGGCTGCCTCAAGGTTTACCTCGACTTCCACGATCGGGGTCATCGCCGCGGCGTTGATCGTCGGGTTCTGCACGCCTTCGATCTTTTGCAGGGCCGTCCGGACCTCCTCGGCCTTTTCGCGCAGGATCGGCATCTCCGTGCCGTAGACACGGACCGCGAAGCCCGGCTCCAGGCTGCTGCGCGTAGCGCCGACTTCCTGCTGGGAGTAGTTGGAGACGTTCTCTGAGATGCCGGGGTAGCCCTGGACCACGTCCCGGACTGCCCGCTCGGTGTCGCTGAAGTCGGCATCGGCGGCAATCGACACCCAGAGTTCGGCGGAATTGTTTCCGACAACCTGGTCAGAGGTGATGGCCCGGCCGATATGGCCGCCCACCCCGCTCACGCCCGGCAGCGCCCGCAGTTCGTCCGAGGCCTTGGAGGCTACCCGGCGGACTTCGTCGGTCGATGTGCCGGCCATGGTGTCCCACTGCACCAGCAGCGTCCTGTCCGGAAGTGTCGGGATGACCGGCCGGTTGGCCACCAGTTGGGATCCGGCGGCGATGCCCAACACCCCGATGACGGCCACGGCGACGAGGCTGAGCGTCTCGCGTGAGCGGACGCCGTCCAGTGCGCGGTCGTAGCGGGCGCGCGCATGCCCGGCGGCCGGGGACTCGGGCCGGTGTGCAGTTTCGCGGGGCAGGAGCATGTGTGCCAGTACCGGCGTCACGGACAGGCCAACGAGGAGCCCCGCTGCGAGGGCCAGCGCCAGCGACCAGAAGAGCGGATGGAAGAAGGAGCCGCCGACACCGGAGATGAACAGCGTCGGGATGAGGGCGACCACCATGATGAGTGAAGCGTGGAAAAGCGGCGTGCGGACACCCCGGGCCACATTGGCGATGCGGGACTTCAGCGTTGCCTCGGTTTCCGTTGCCTCGGTGGTCAGGGGCCGGCGGCGCTGTGCCTGGACATCCTCCACGACGTCACCGACGATCACTGACACGCCGAGCAGCAGGCCAAGAAGCACCGTGATGTTCAGCGTGGCGTCTTGCGCGTAGAGCACTACGGCCGCCGTCATAACCGTCGTCGTGATGGCCACCAGTGAGATCACAGCGACCCGCCAGGAGCGGAAGAGCAGCCAGAAAAGCGCCACTGCGATCAGGAGGCTGAGCAGCAGCGCGATCCCGAGGCCGTCCACGGTGTCCTGAACGGCGGTGGCGGGACGGAACACGCTGGTGTCGACTGTGATGCCGGTGAGCCCCGGTTCCATGTCTTTCAGGGCTGCCTCGACATCGCGGGTCACATCCACCGTGCTGGTTCCCGGGAATTTCTCGACCACCAGCATCAGGCCAGCATCCTGGCCGACGACGGCGTCGCCGATCAGCGGCTGATGGTCTTCCTTGACGTTTGCTATATCGCCCAGCAGCATCGGCTGGGGCGCGTCTTCCACGCTGACCTTGGCCAGGTCAGCCGGGGTGCGGATGGGCAGAACGTGCTGGATGCCCAGACGCTGGCTGGGGGACTCCACGAAACCGCCGGTGCCTGGAGTGGACGCCTCAAGGAAGCTCAAGGGTGAGACCCAGACGGCGTTGCCGGTGGTCTTGATGATCTGTTCCAGGGTGATGCCCCGGTCGCGCAGCTGGGTGGGCGTGACCTCCACCTGAAGCTGCTGTTCACGCTGGCCCCAGATGGACACGTTCGCTACCCCCGGAATGCCAACCAGACGCGGTTTGATCTTCCAGCGCGCCAGGACGGACATCTCGATGCCGGAGAGCTGCTTGGAGTTCAAGCGGACCATCAGCACACGGCTGGTGGAGGACACCGGCTGCATGATGAGCGGCGGGGACGAGACGTTCGGCAGGGCGTGCGCCTGCGTCATCCGTTCAGCCACCAGCTGCCGGGCACGGAGCAGGTCCGTGCCCGGCTCGAAGACGAGTTCAATGGATGAGAGCCCCGGTACGGATTTGGACCGGATTTCATCCAGCCAGGCCACTCCATTGAGGAGATCGGCCTCCATCGGGGAGGTAATAAGCTGTTCCACCTCCACCGCGGACAGGCCCAGGGCCTCCGTCTGGATCTCAACCTGCGCCGGTGCGAACTCGGGCAATGTATCCACAGCCATGCGGGGAACGTTCACGACGCCGAAGGCAATGAGTCCGGCCGCGAGGGCGAGAACAAGGATGCGGAAGTGCAAACTGAACCGGGTTATCCAGCCAAACATGGCTAGGCCGTTTTCTGGTGGCTGCCGGTAGCGTCGATGCGCTCCGCCGGGAGAATTGATTTGCGCAACACTGAAGCGCGGAATGGATACATGGCATGCTCCTCAACCCGGAAAATTTGACGAATCCCCCTGGGATCTTGGGAGAATAGTGTTCCTATTCGGTGTCTTTGGCAAGACCGCAGGAATACCGGCAACCACGGGCTTTTCGGGCTGTTAGAAGGATTCCATCCTGCATATTCACCGAGTGTCCAGGGACTACGTGGACGGGCCCCTGGGACCCCTCGGATGCGTGAAGACGCTACCTGCCGGTTTGTGCAAACTACTCGCATGGTCACTTTCAGCACTCGCCGTCGCGCCAATTACCCGAAAAGTAAGTACGGCTGTCTTCCGGCGTTCGATTTATAACAATTTGATCGCACGCCGGGACGGCCGAATTCACCGCTTCGCCCCGGACAGCTTCCCGCCGGGCTCCGGGCCATCGGGGGCGGGCCGGGCTCCACCCACGGGGCGCGGCCAAAGGCGCTAAAGTAGTTCTATGCGTGCGATCCTTCTGCTTAGCTAGCCGCCCGGCACTCCGAGGAAAATTCGGACTGTCGAGCGGCCGCCCCTCCGTGTCGAGGGGCTTTTGTGCGTCTGGGCCCTTTCGGGGCCGGCGGCAGGGGGCAGGGGCCGAGCGTGACGGGCCCCGGTAGTACAGACTTGACGGTAATCAGGCTTGAAGAACAGAAGAGGCCAGCAGTGAGCGTTCAGCCGGAGACAGAAACCGGAACAGCAGGAGTCGGAACGGATGGCCCTGAGGAAGGTGCCTACAGCTTCGCGGCGATGGAAGCCCGGTGGCCACAGGTCTGGGAGGACCTGAAGGTCTTCACGCCTCTTGATGACGGTTCCAAAGAACGCCGCTACGTGCTGGACATGTTCCCGTACCCGTCCGGTGACCTGCACATGGGCCACGCCGAGGCGTTTGCCATGGGCGACGTCGTCGCGCGGTACCTGCGCCAGCAGGGCTATGACGTGCTGCACCCGATCGGCTGGGACTCCTTCGGGCTGCCCGCGGAGAACGCGGCCATCAAGCGCAACGCGCACCCCAGCGAGTGGACCTACGCCAACATCGAAACCCAGGCGGCGTCGTTCAAACGCTACGCGATCTCCGCCGACTGGTCCCGCCGGATCCACACCTCCGACCCGGAGTACTACCGCTGGACGCAGTGGCTCTTCAAGCGCTTCCACGAGCGGGGCCTGGCCTACCGCAAGAATTCCCCGGTCAACTGGTGCCCCACGGACCAGACCGTGCTGGCCAACGAACAGGTGGTCAACGGTGCCTGTGAGCGCTGCGGTACCCCGGTCACCAAGAAGTCACTGAACCAGTGGTACTTCAAGATCACCGATTACGCCGACCGGCTCCTCGATGACATGGACGAGCTTCGCGGCCACTGGCCCGAACGCGTCCTGGCCATGCAGAAGAACTGGATCGGACGGTCGGAAGGCGCGCACGTCAACTTCGTGATCGAAGCCGACGGCGGCAAGCCCGCCAAGGACGTCACGGTGTTCACCACCCGCCCGGACACCCTGTACGGCGCGACGTTCTTTGTCGTCGCCGCCGACGCCCCGATCGCCGTCGAACTGGTTACCGATGAACACGCCGCCGCCCTGGACGCCTACCGCGAACAGGTCAAGGCGCTCACCGAAATCGAACGCCAGTCCACCGAGCGGGAAAAGACCGGTGTCTTCACCGGCCGCTACGCCGTCAACCCGCTCAACGGCGAGAAGCTGCCCGTCTGGGCGGCCGACTACGTGCTGGCGGACTACGGCACCGGCGCCATTATGGCCGTCCCGGCCCACGACCAGCGCGACCTCGACTTCGCCCGCACGTTCGACCTGCCCGTGCGCGCTGTACTGGACACCGGCGAGGAGGACCCCGCCGTCAGCGGCACCGCGACTTCCGGCGAGGGAACCCTGATCAACTCCGGCGCGCTGGACGGCCTGCCGAAGGCCGAGGCCATCCCGGCCGCCATCGGGATCCTGCAGCAGCAGGGCACGGGCGAGAAATTCGTGAACTTCCGCCTGCGCGACTGGCTGCTCAGCCGGCAGCGCTTCTGGGGCACCCCGATCCCGATCATCCACTGCCCCGCCTGCGGGGAGGTCCCGGTTCCGGACGACCAGCTGCCGGTCACGCTGCCGGCCGACCTGCGCGGCGAGGACCTGTCCCCGAAGGGCACCTCGCCGCTGGCCGCCGTCGAAAGCTGGGTCAACGTGGAGTGCCCCAGCTGCCACGGCCCGGCCAAGCGTGACACGGACACCATGGATACCTTCGTGGACTCCTCCTGGTACTTCCTGCGCTTCGTCTCGCCGCAGTACACGGAAGGCCCGTTCGATCCGGCGAAGATCAACGACTGGATGCCGGTCGGCCAGTACGTGGGCGGTGTGGAGCACGCCATCCTGCACCTGCTCTACGCGCGGTTCTTCACCAAGGTCATCCACGACCTGGGCATGATCGACGCCGACGAGCCGTTCAGCGCGCTGCTTAACCAGGGCCAGGTGCTCAACGGCGGCAAGGCCATGAGCAAGTCCCTGGGCAACGGCGTCGACCTGAGCGAACAGCTGGACAAGTACGGCGTCGACGCCGTCCGGCTCACCATGATCTTCGCCTCCCCGCCGGAGGACGACGTCGACTGGGCCGACGTCTCGCCGTCGGGCTCCGCGAAGTTCCTGGCCCGCGCCTGGCGCCTGGGCCGGGACGTCGCAAGCTCGCCCGGCGTGGACTACGCCACCGGCGACCGTGCCCTCCGCGCCGTCACGCACCGCACGATCGCCGACGCGGAAGCCCTGCTGGACCACAACAAGTTCAACGTGGTGGTGGCCAAGCTCATGGAACTGGTCAACGCTACCCGTAAGACTATTGACGCTGCCAGCGGAGCGGGCGGGGCCGATCCGGCGGTCCGTGAAGCCGTCGAGACCGTCGCCGTCATCCTGAGCCTCTTCGCGCCGTACACGGCCGAGGACCTCTGGAACGTGCTGGGGCATCCCGCCTCGGTGGCCAATGCCGGCTGGCCGACGCACGACGCGGCCCTCCTCGTGCAGGACACGGTGACCGCCGTCGTCCAGGTCCAGGGCAAGGTCCGGGACCGTCTGGAAGTATCGCCGGAGATCGGCGAGGACGAACTGCGGGAACTGGCACTGGCCTCGGAAAACGTCCAGCGCGCCCTCGACGGCCGAGGGATCCGTACGGTGATTGTCCGGGCCCCTAAACTGGTCAACATCGTCCCGGCCTAACCGGGAGCCTGCCGCCGGTGCACACCGGCGGCAGGCCACCATCGCGAGTCCCGTCAGTAAGTGCAGACAGCAGGAGGTACTTCGTGCCCCACCGCGACCCCGCAGGATGGCCGTGGCTGAAGGAGCGCCTCAGCGGGCTCCGGCAGACCAAACAGTCCACAGCGGGCCCGGCGGCCGGCCCAACCGCCGTCGTGCGGACAGCCGTCGTCACCGACTCTGCTGCGGCGCTGCCGGCTGAGTGGGTGCGTGCTGTGTCCGTCGACGGTCGGTTGACTGTCGTCCCGATGCCGGTGATGGTGGGTGCGGAAATCTATGGTGAGGGCGAGGACGACATCGCCGAGACGATCGCCCTGGCCCTTGCGAGCGGCAGGCCCGTCAAGACCTCGCGCCCTTCACCCGGACAGTTCGAACAGGCGTATCTGGCGGCCCAGCGCAGCGGCTTTGAGTCCGTCGTGTCGCTGCATATTTCCGGGGAGCTGTCCGGGACGGTGGACTCCGCCCGGCTCGCCGCCGCCCGCGTGAGTATTCCCGTGGAGGTCCTGGACTCGCGCACCGTCGGCATGGCGCAGGGGATGGGGGTCCAGGGCGCCGTTGCTGCGGCGGCGGACGGTGCGGCCGCGGCGGACGTGCGCGAGTCTGCCGAGCACGAACTGGCCCGCACCAAGGTGTACTTCTACGTGCCAAGCCTCGAACAGCTGCGCCGTGGTGGACGGATCGGCGCGGCGGCGTCGCTCTGGGGGACCATGTTCTCCATCAAGCCCATCCTCGCGGTGGAGGACGGCAAAGTCGTTCCGCTGGAAAAAGTGCGGTCGGCGGCAAAGGCCATCGCGCGGCTCAAGGAGATCGTTGTGGCCGATGCCGCGGGCCGGCCCGCGGGGCAGGCGCTGCTGGCCGTCCACCATTTCGGCAACCCGGCCGAGGCCGGACAGCTCGCATCACAGCTGGCCGAAGCGGTTCCCGGCTGTGCCCCCGTCCAGATCAGCGCCCTTCCGGCCGTGCTGGCGGCCCATGCGGGACTCGGTGTGCTCGCCGTAATCGTGGGGGAGAGCAGCACCCCCGCAGCCCAGGACATCTCCGCCGCGCCATAGTCCGGGTGTGGCCTCGTGCTCATAAAGACCCGCCGGGTCCGGCCCGGCGGACTCGCGGTATCCACATAGGACCCGCCGGCACAGAGCCGCACCCCCGGCGCTTCGTACGATGGGCACATGCCGCGCCACAATCCGGGAGACCCGCCCGGCACCGAACCGGGCCGAACAGACCGCAGGCTGGCGGCCGCCGTTCGTCCAGGCACCGAAACAGGCCTGCTCGGCGGGCCGCCCGTGGCTGCCCCGTTCGCGGGGCAGCGCGATCCCGGCCCGGTTGAGGCGCCGCTCCGAAGCCACAGCATCAGGTGGCGCACCGGGCCCCAGGCCGCAACGTTGCTATGCCTGCTGGCCGCGGCGTTACTCGGCTGGTTCTGGTTGCAGGCGGCGAACGCCACAACGGAGGTCAGCCCCTTGAGTTCCATCAACCCATCGGAAGCCGGCGGGCCGCCGGACCCGGAGCCTGAAACCGGACCCTCACCCGCCCCGGACAGTTCCCCCGACGACGGTGACGGTGACGGTAACGGCGACGGCGACAGCGGGGGCGGAGTGGATACCCGCGACAGCATCATCGTGCATGTGGCCGGCGCAGTCGTCCGTGCCGGCATCGTGGAATTGCCGCGGGGCAGCCGGCTGCACGAGGCCATCGCCGCGTCCGGCGGCAATGCCCCGGACGCTGACCCGGACCAGCTCAATCTCGCCGCCATCCTCGAGGACGGGCAGAAGGTCCTGGTGCCAAGACAGGGAGAAACCGTGCCGGCCGCATCTGCCCCGACGGGTGACGCGGGCGCCCGGGGCAGCCCCAGCAGCGCCTCCGTCTCCCCAGGGGCCAAGATCAACCTGAACACGGCCGGAGCCGAGGAGCTGGCGACCCTCCCGCGGGTTGGGCCGGTGCTGGCCCAACGGATTGTGGACTGGCGCAGTGAGCATGGCAAGTTCCAGCGGGTTGAGGAGCTGGATGCCGTGGACGGATTCGGGCCCAAGCTGCTCGAGGGCGTGTTGCCGCTGGTACGGGTGTGAGGACGGATGCCGGACATGGAACGGGCGCGGCGCTGGCAGCGCTTCGTTGATGCCGCGGCCGGCCCGACGCACGGCAACCCCCAGGCGCCGGGGCCCGCGCAGCAGCCGGCGGGCCACCCGCAGGCTGCCCGTCAGCGGCGCACCGCCACGCGGCGGCGTGGATGGCTTCCGTCGTTCGCTGCCTCGGGGCGCGCCGTCCCGGCCCGGGAGAATGCTCTCCGCCGCACCGATGTGCGCCTGGTCCCTCCGGCGGTTCTGGTGTGGGCCACGGCCGCTGCGGGGCACCACTTGGGCACAGCGGCGTTGGCCGCGCTCTGCCTGGCCCTTGTGGCGGCCTCGGGAGCGCTGCTGCTCCGGGCAGCATCCACCGCGCGGGCACGTCGGCCCGGCGCGCCAGCGCGCCGGAGCGTGTGGGCGACGATGGCCATGGCCCTGCTGCTCGCCGCGGCAGCGGGCGCTCACGGCGCCGCCGACTCCTCCCGGCGGCACGAAGGTGCTGTGGCCACCGCAGCCGCCGCGCACTCAGCCGTCGCGGTGGAAGTGGAGATAGCGGGTGCGCCCCGGCAGCTCAGGACGCCGGGGCGTTCAGGACTCGCGGACCGGTGGGCGGTGCCCGCCACCCTGATCGACATGACCTTCGACTCCCACCGGGTGCAAGCGCGGGCCAGGCTGTTGGTTCTGGGTGGCGCCGACTGGGAACATGCAGCACCCGGCCAGCGGATCCGCACGACCGGCAAACTCAACCCACCCGGGCCGGGCCAGCCGGAAGCGGCCGTCCTCTCGGCCAGCTCCGCCCCGTTGACCCTCGGGGCGGCCGGGACCTGGCAACGGGGTCCCAGCGAGCTCCGCGACCGGTTCACCGCTGCCGCCGGGCAGTTCGACGGTGACGCCCGGGGGCTCCTGCCGGGCATGGTCACCGGTGACACCAGCTCCCTGAGCGCAGAGCTGGACGCGGCCATGAAGTCCGTCGGCATGACCCACCTGACCGCCGTCAGCGGCGCCAACTGCAGCCTCATTCTGGGCGCCCTCCTGCTTGCCGCACGCAGCCTGCGGTTCAACCGGACGTTCGCAGCGGCCCTCTGCTTCGCGGGACTTGGCCTGTTTGTCGTGATGGTCGGCCCGGACGCCAGTGTCCTGCGGGCCGCCGTGATGGGCGCGATTGGGCTCGTCGCCCTGGCCGGCGGCCGGCCCGGCCGGGGCTTGAGCTTCCTGTGCCTCGCCGTGACCGGGCTTGTGCTGGCGCAGCCGGGGCTCTCCACCAGCTTCGGATTCCTGTTCTCCGTGCTGGCGACGCTCGGCATAGTGGTGACGGGCAGGCCGATCATGGCCTGGTTCCCGGCTGCGGTGCCGCGCTGGTTCGCCGCAGCATTGGCTGTTCCGCTGTCCGCGCAAGCTTTCTGTGGACCGGCGATCGTCCTCCTGCAGCCGCAGTTCTCCACCTATGCCCTGCCCGCCAACATCGCTGCAGCCGTCCTCGTCGCCCCGGTCACGCTGCTTGGGACCGCGGCCGTGCCGCTGGTGCCGCTGGCCCCGGTCCTCGCCGCCGCGCCGTTGGGCATCGCCGCGGCCTTCGCCACCGGGGTGGGAGCCATCGCCCGCTTCTTCGCCGGGCTGCCCGGCGCCGTCCTTCCGTGGCCGGAGGGCGCCTTCGGCGCCGCTACAATGACACTCTTCTCCGCCTGCACCCTGGCAGCCTGGTGGCTACCCTCTCACCCCGCCCGCACCGTCGCGCTGGCCCGGGCGGCGCATGAACGGACGGTGACGCTGCTCAACCGGATCCCGCCCCGCGGCGTCGAGCATCGTCAGCCTGTGGGAGCCGCCGGCAGGGCCCGGGCCCGGCTTGGTGCACCGCCCGGGCCGTGGCAGGCTTAGAGTCTGCAAACAAATTTCCGGGAGGAAACCTCAGTGGCTGCTGCCCAGACCCCACGCGCACGGTCCGCCGCGTCGAACACCGCCACTTGGCGCGACGTGACCCCGGCGGCCGTCGTCCTGGTCGGCGGACCGGAAGACTACCTGGGGTCCCGTGCCATGGACCGCATCCGGGCGCAGGTCCGCGCCGCGGCCCCCGATGTCGAAGTCACCCGGCTCAATGCCGGCAACTACGAGCCGGGCTCCCTCGCCATGAACGTCAGCCCGTCCCTTTTCGGCGAGCAGAAGCTCATTGAGGTGGAGGGACTGGAGGGCATGAATGACGCGTTCCTGGCCGACGGGCTGACGTACCTCGCCCGCCCCGAGCCCGATGCCGTGCTGGTCCTTCGCCATAGCGGCGGTGTGCGCGGCAAGAAGCTCCTGGACGCCGTCAAGGCCGGCGGGTGGCCGGTGGTGGACTGCCAGCCCCTGAAGAAGGACGCCGACAAGGTCGCCTTCGTGACGTCCGAGTTCAAGGCCGCGTCCCGGCGCATCGATCCTGACGCCGTGCATGCCCTGGTCAACGCCGTCGGCGCCCATCTGGCGGAACTCGCTGCCGCCTGCAGCCAACTGATCGCCGATGCCGCCACCGGGGTGGACTCCGCCATGGTGGACCGGTATTACGGGGGGCGGGTGGAAGCCACCGCGTTCAAGGTCGCCGACGCCGCGATGGCCGGCAACGCCCCGCTGGCCCTGTCCACCCTGCGCCATGCCCTGGACACGGGGGCTGACCCGGTGCCGCTGGTGGCCGCGTTGGCCTCGAAGCTGCGCTCCCTGGCCAAGGTTGCCGGGGCCCAGGGTTCCTCGGCGCAGATTGCCAAGCAGCTGGGCATGCAGCCCTGGCTTGTCGAGCAGGCGCAGCGTGAGGTGCGGCGCTGGACGCCGGAAGGGCTCGTCCGGTCCATCCAGGTGACGGCCGAGGCGGATGCCCAGGTCAAGGGCCTGTCACGGGACCCCGTCTACGCCGTCGAACACGCCGTGACGGTGATTGCGACGTCCGTGCGGCGCTGACGGCGGGCTGCCCGTGCGGGCTCCCGCACCGTGATGACCCGGGCCATGACTTTCGGCTTAACTGGAAGTGGCCGGCACCCGAGGGTGCCGGCCACAATCATCAGTTCAAGTGAACTGGAAACCTTTAGAGCGCGTTGACCTTCTTGGAGATGGCCGACTTGCGGTTTGCAGCGTTGTTCTTGTGGAGAACGCCCTTGCTGACAGCCTTGTCCAGCTTGCGGCTGGCGGAAAGCAGTGCGGCAGCCGCAGCATCCTTGTCCGTGGACTCAACGGCGGTGTTGACGGCGCGGATGGCCGTCTTCAGCTCGGACTTGACTGCATTGTTACGCAGGCGGGCCTTCTCGTTGGTGAGGATGCGCTTCTTCTGGGACTTGATATTAGCCACGTGTGAACTCTCTTTTTCAATGCGGAAAATGGTCTAGAGGGCTTTCAGATTGGCCATTGACTGAGCGGCGTGGGGATACCTATGGCGACCAACCATCTGTGGCCGTCGACCTGCACGGACACACAGCTGTCAATAGTAGCAGAGAGGCCGGCGCAGTGGCGATTTAGCGGCGTTCAGCGCCAGCCGTGGCGGCGCTGCAGGACGCCGGCGATGACGCTGAAGCTTCCGGCGTCGAGGATGGCGCCCTCGCGCCGGACATCCTGCGGGTCGATCTGCAGGACACGGTCCAGTTTCGCTTCGCTGGGACGCGACTGCCGGTCCCAGGGGCCGGTTCCGATGTCAACGTAGTCCTCCGCGCGGTGCGCGTCGCCGTCGTGGTCCTTGCTGGTCAGCATCAGGCCGAGCAAGTAGCGGCCGCGCGTGCCCACCAGCAGCACCGGGCGGTCCTTGCCCCTCGAGTGATCCTCTTCATAGGGCACCCACGTCCAGACAACTTCGCCCGGCTCGGGCCGGCCGTTGGGGGAGGGTGCGTAGCTGACTTTTGCCGTTCCGCGGAAATCGCCGGGATACGGGTTGGTCAATCCGGCGGCGGCGCCCTGGCCGGTCCCCGGGCGTCCGCCGGTCTTCGTGCCATTCCGTCCCGGCCGGGCGTTGGGTCCGGGCTGGGTCCGTGTTCCGGACTTGCCCTTGGGTCCGGCCGTGCCGGACCTGGCCTCAGTGCCGGAGCTGCCGGGTGCGGAGCCCGGTCGCCCCTCCAGGAATCGCAGGGTGCTGCGGACTGCATTGCCGATCGAGCGTAAGTTCCAAGCCATGGGGAAACACTACCGGCAGCGTACCCAGTGAGGCGGCCGCCCGTGGGCAGGCCCGAAGCGGGGATGCACTCCCATGGGCCCGGACGTGGGAGACTATAGGTTCAGAGATGCGGCGCGCCGCAGGCTGGGAAACCAGCCGCCGCGCCGATCTGTGGAAAAGCCACCAGTATTGCCAACAGTAAGGACCCTGCGTGTCTCCCATGGCCCGCACCGCCCCGGTGCCCGCGGCAACAGATCCGGCCATCATCCGGAACTTCTGCATCATTGCGCACATTGACCACGGCAAGTCCACACTGGCCGACCGGATGCTCCAGTACACCGGCGTGGTCCAGTCCCGTGACATGAAGGCCCAGTACCTGGACCGCATGGACATTGAGCGCGAACGCGGCATCACCATCAAGTCCCAGGCAGTCCGTATGCCCTGGGAGCTCGACGGCGTCAGCTACGCGCTGAACATGATCGACACTCCCGGACACGTTGACTTCACCTACGAGGTTTCCCGCTCGCTCGCGGCTTGCGAAGGCGCCGTGCTGCTGGTCGACGCGGCCCAGGGCATCGAGGCCCAGACCCTCGCCAACCTCTACCTGGCGATGGAAAACAACCTCACCATCATCCCGGTCCTGAACAAGATCGACCTCCCGGCAGCCCAGCCCGAGAAATATGCGGCGGAACTGGCCAACCTGATTGGCGGCGACCCCGACGAGGTGCTCCGCGTCTCCGGCAAGACCGGTGTGGGCGTCGAGGTCCTGCTCGACAAGATCGTCCGCGACCTTCCGGCCCCCAAGGGTGATCCCAACGCCCCGGCCCGTGCCATGATCTTTGACTCGGTCTACGACACCTACCGCGGTGTGGTCACCTATGTCCGCGTGGTTGACGGCATGCTGCACCCCCGCGAACGCATCCAGATGATGTCCACCCGCGCCACCCACGAACTCCTCGAGATCGGGGTCAGCTCCCCGGAGCCGACCCCCTCCAAGGGCCTCGGTGTCGGCGAAGTGGGCTACCTCATCACTGGCGTGAAGGACGTCCGCCTGTCCAAGGTCGGCGACACCGTCACCAACCTGGCCAAGCCGGCCTCCGAATCCCTCCCCGGCTACGCCGATGCCAAGCCGATGGTTTTCTCGGGCCTGTATCCGCTGGACGGCACGGACTACCCGGTGCTCCGCGATGCGCTCGAGAAGCTGATGCTCAACGACGCCGCCCTGGTGTACGAACCGGAGACGTCCGCCGCACTGGGCTTCGGCTTCCGCGTGGGATTCCTGGGCCTGCTGCACCTGGAAATCACCCGCGAGCGGCTCGAGCGCGAATACAACCTGGACCTCATTTCCACGGCCCCCAACGTGGAATACGAGGTCACGCTGGAGGACAAGAAGGTCGTCCACGTGACGAACCCCAGCGAATACCCCACCGGCAAGATCGCGGAAGTCCGCGAACCGATGGTCGCCGCCACCATCCTGGCCCCCAACGAGTTTGTCGGGGCCATCATGGAGCTGTGCCAGAGCAGGCGCGGCGTCATGGGCGGCATGGACTACCTTTCCGAGGACCGGGTGGAGATCCGCTACCGCCTGCCGCTGGCCGAGATCGTCTTCGACTTCTTCGACATCCTCAAGTCCAAGACCCGCGGCTACGGCTCGCTGGACTGGAAGGCCGACGGCGACCAGGTGGCCGACCTCGTCAAGGTCGACATCATGCTCCAAGGCGAGCAGGTGGATGCCTTCTCCGCCATCACTCACCGCGACAAGGCCTACGCCTACGGCGTGATGATGACCGGCAAGCTGCGCGAACTCATTCCGCGGCAGCAGTTCGAGGTGCCCATCCAGGCCGCCATCGGGTCCCGGATCATTGCCCGCGAGAGCATCCGTGCCATCCGCAAGGACGTGCTCGCCAAGTGCTACGGCGGTGACATCACCCGGAAGCGCAAACTGCTGGAAAAGCAGAAGGAAGGCAAGAAGCGCATGAAGATGGTGGGCCGCGTCGAGGTCCCGCAGGAAGCGTTCATCGCCGCCCTCACCACGGACGAGTCCAAGGACAAGGCCAAGAAGTAGCGGTGCCAGTAATGACTGTCCCCACGCAGGCAGGCCCGGACCGTGCCTAGCGCCCTCCCGCTGGGTGACCCGGCACCGCCGGACGGGCTGCTGCCCGCCCAGGCGCTGGACGGGGCGCCGGACCGGGCCTTCGGGCTGTATGTGCACATCCCGTTCTGTGCCGTGCGCTGCGGCTACTGCGACTTCAACACCTACACTGCCACGGAACTGGGCGGCGGGGCCTCCCAGGACGCCTACGCCGGCACCGCCGTCGCGGAAGTCGATTTCGCAGCGGCCGTCCTGAAGAGCAGCGGTCTGCCCGCACGTCCGCTCAGCACGGTCTTTTTCGGCGGCGGAACACCCACGCTGCTCCCCGCCGCGGACCTGGCACGGATCCTCACCACCTCCATCGGGGCCTGGGGCCTCGCGCCCGGCGCCGAGGTGACCACCGAGGCGAACCCGGACTCCGTCACCCCCGCTTCCCTGCAACTGCTGGCCGACGCCGGCTTCACGCGCGTGTCCTTCGGCATGCAGTCCGCGGTGCCGCACGTCCTGAAGGTGCTGGACCGCACCCACACCCCCAGCAGGGTGCCCCAGGCGGTCCAGTGGGCCCGGAAGGCCGGCCTCGCCGTCAGCCTCGACCTGATCTACGGAACGCCGGGGGAGTCGCTGGCCGACTGGCGCTATTCGCTGGAGACGGCACTGTCCTATGGTCCCGACCACATCAGCGCCTACGCGCTGATCGTCGAGGAGGGCACCAAACTCGCCGCGCAGATCCGCCGCGGCGAGGTGCCGGGAATCGACGACGACGACCATGCGGCCAAGTACGAACTCGCCGACGAACTCATTTCGGCCGGCGGGCTCTCCTGGTACGAGGTCAGCAACTGGTCCCGCACCCCGGAGCAGGCCTGCCGCCACAACCTTGCCTACTGGCGGGGGGACGACTGGTGGGGCATCGGCCCCGGCGCGCACTCGCACGTCGGCGGTGTGCGCTGGTGGAACGTCAAGCACCCCACCGCCTATGCCAACCGCCTGGGGTCCGGACTATCGCCGGCCGCCGGCCGGGAGACGCTTGATTCGGAGACCCGCAACGTGGAGCGCGTCATGCTCGAAGCACGGCTGCAGTCCGGGCTGGAGATCGCCAGCCTCGGCGGACTGGGCGACACCGGTCGGCACGCCGTCGCCGGACTGATCGCCGACGGCCTCGTGGATCCCGTGGCGGCCTTCCGCGGCAGCCTCGTCCTGACGCTCAAGGGACGGCTGCTCGCCGACGCCGTGGTCCGCAGGATCCTGCCGGACTGACGGTGGTCCTGCCGGACTTCCCGGGCAGGGCTCGGCCGTGGCAGCTCCCTACTTGATCCAGCGGAGGTTGTACTCGTAGCGGTGCGGCTGGCCGCGGTTGACGTGGATGCCGGCGGCGACCGAGAAGCACGTCACGGCGATCCAGATCACCGTGGCCAGGACGGCGAAGATGTTGCCCACCACCGGAACGAAGACCAGCAGATTGCACACGACGGCAGCAACGGTGGGGGGCAACGTAAAGTTGAGCGCTTCCTTGGACTCCTGCGCCGTGAACGGTCCGCGGTCCTTAAAGATCAGGTAGATCAGCAGCGCGGGAACGCAGCCCAGGATGCCGCCGAAGTGAGCCAGTGTGGCCCACTGCCGGTCCTCGTTCGCCGTGAGTGGCAGCGCATTTGCGGGAACGCCATGGTACGGGGGCTGGCCATGGCCGGCCTGGTTGCCATTGTGTTCGCGTGCGTCATCTGCCACGGTGTCGTCCTTCGGATTGCGGTGGTGCATTGGTGCCTGGCGGTGCCAGGGCTGCGCCTGGAGCGTAGCCGTCGTACCAAGAA
This sequence comes from Pseudarthrobacter sp. PvP090, assembly GCF_040547365.1. Lineage (NCBI taxonomy): Bacteria > Bacillati > Actinomycetota > Actinomycetes > Micrococcales > Micrococcaceae > Pseudarthrobacter > Pseudarthrobacter sp. PvP090. Next base: position 135,617 of record NZ_JBEPPO010000007.1, on the reverse strand, counting down.
TACTTGCTCGGGCGCGGAATCACGGATCGGCCCGCTGGCGGCGGCGCGCGGCGCGGCTCCTCAGGGAACGGTGAGGAAGTCGATGACCTCCTCCACCCGGCCCAGCAGGGAGGGTTCCAGGTCGGCGTAGCTCCGCACGGCGCCAAGAAGCTTCTGCCAGCCCAGGCCGATGTCCTCCTTGGTGCTGTGCGGCCAGCCGAACGCCATCAGGATCCCGGTCTTCCAGTCCACGCCCCGGGGGATCACCGGCCACTCCTCGATTCCCAGCACGGCCGGCCGGATTGCCTGCCAGACATCGACGTAGGGGTGGCCGACGATCAGCACGTTGCCGGCGGCACCGGGGGACGCCATCACAGTCTCGGCAATCCGGGATTCCTTGGAATCGGGAACCAGATGATCCACCAGGACACCGAGCCGGCGCCCGGGCCCGGGCCGGAAGGCGGCCACGGCACCGGCGAGGTCATCGATGCCGTGCAACGGCTCCACGACGATGCCCTCAATCCGCAGATCGTCACCCCAGACCTTTTCGACGAGTTCGGCGTCGTGCTTGCCCTCTACCCAGATCCGGCTGGCTTTGGCCACCTGGGCGCGCTGGCCGGCCACCCGGACGGAGCCGGAGGCCGTTCTGGTGCCTGCGGCGGCTGCGGCGGCCCGGGGTGCCGGCGGCATCAGCCGGATCGGCTGGCCCTCCAGCAGGAAGCCGAAGCCGAGGCGGAAGGACCGGGACTTGCCGCGGCGGTCTTCGAGGGCCACGACGTGCATGCCGCCGGACTTCTCCACCCGGGTCACGGCACCCACCCAGCCGGACTGCACATCTTCGAGTACCATTCCGCGCTCCACAGGCACTTCAGGCAGTTGGGTCTTGGCGGGGGCGGACAGGTCCTGGGGGCCCCAATTCTGGAACGACATCGGTTACACACTGCTTTGCGGTCGGATTGCTGCGGCGGGCTGTGCCCGAAAACACCCGCCCCGGGAGGAACGCCCGGAGCGAATCCAATGCTAACAATGCGGCGACTCATATTAGACTGGTTAGCACTGAGGCATGGCGAGTGCTAACCAACATGTCTTTGTGCCGGAACAGTGTCCGGCGTGGCCGGTTCACGGCGGCACCGGATGCGGGACAGTCGATTGGAGGTGGGGCGTGAGCGAACCACGCAAGCTCGAAGTGCTGCGCGCCATCGTGGAGGACTATGTCCATTCACGGGAACCCGTCGGCTCCAAAGCCCTCGTGGAGCGGCACCACCTCGGGGTGTCCAGTGCCACGATCCGCAACGACATGGCGGCCCTGGAAGACGAGGGCCTCATCACCGCGCCGCACACAAGCGCGGGGCGCATCCCCACCGACAAGGGCTACCGGCTCTTCGTGGACCAGATCTCGGCGGTCAAGCCCCTCTCGCCGGCTGAGCGCCGCGCCATCCAGGCGCTGCTGGAGGGCTCCGAGGACCTCGACGACGTCCTGGACCGGACCGTCCGCCTGCTCGCGCAGTTGACCAACCAGGTCGCCGTCGTGCAGTACCCCCACCTCAGCCGGGCCAAAGTGCGGCACATCGAATTCGTCCTGCTGGCGCCGCGCAAGGTGCTCGCAGTGCTGATCGCGGACACCGGCAAGGTGGAACAGCGGGTCATCGACGCGGGGCAGGAACTTTCCGACGAGGTCCTTTCTGAACTGCGCGCGCGGTTCCTCGGCAGCCTCTCAGGCACCCCGCTGAACCTGTTGCCACAGTCGCTGCAGTCGGTCATTGCCAGTAGCCCGCCCGCCCGGCGCGGCGCGGCGCAGGCGCTGGCCCGCGGCCTGGAGGCGCTGGCCACCAGCAGCCGCGAAGAGCGTATGGTTATGGCCGGAACCGCCAACCTGGCCCGCTCCAACGTTGACTTCCCGCTCAGCATCGGCCCGGTGCTGGAGGCGCTCGAGGAGCAGGTGGTCATGCTCCGCCTGCTGAGCGACATGGCCGAGGACCCGCGCGGCGTAACGGTCAGCATCGGCCGGGAAAACCCGTATGACGGACTCGCGGAGGCTTCGGTGGTCGCGACCGGCTACGGCCCGGACGCGACGGCGAAAGTCGGAGTGCTGGGCCCCACCCGGATGGACTATCCGACCACCATGGCCGCCGTCCGGGCCGTTGCCCGGTACCTTTCGCGGATTCTCGGCCCCTGACGAACCGCGTCCACCCGAGCGGCCGGACGGGCCGACACCACACTTCTTGCCCCTTACAGGCAGTGCCCCACCGGCAGTACAAAAAGGAAGAGATACACACTTTGAGCAGCCATTACGACGTTCTGGGAGTCTCCCGCGAAGCGACCGGAGAAGAGATTAAGAAGGCCTACCGCAAGCTTGCGCGGACCCTCCACCCGGACGTAAACCCCGGGGACGACGCCTCGGACCGCTTCAAGGCCGTCACCCACGCCTACGAGGTGCTGTCCGATCCGCAGAAGCGCCGGATCTACGACACCACGGGCAACGAGAACGGCACCGACAACGGCTTTGGCGGCGGCAGCTACGCCGGCCAGGGCTTCGCGTTCCAAGACATCTTCGAGACGTTCTTCGGCGCCGGCGGCCAGGCCGGTCCGGCCTCGCGGGTCCGCCGCGGCCAGGACGCCCTGATCAGCGTCCGGATCGACCTCCGCGACGCCGTGTTCGGCATCAACAAGAAACTCGAAGTGGACACGGCCGTCACCTGCCCCACCTGCGAGGGCTCATGCTGCCGTGCGGGCAGCCACCCGGAACGCTGCGACATCTGCGGCGGCAGCGGCCAGGTCCAGCGCGCCGTGCGTTCCATTCTCGGCCAGGTGATGACTGCGGCCCCCTGCGGCTCCTGCGAGGGCTTCGGCACCGTCATCAAGGACCCCTGCAACGAATGCGCCGGCCAGGGCCGGATCCGCAGCCGGCGCACCCTGACGGTCAAGGTTCCCGCCGGCGTCGCCACCGGCACCCGCATCCAGCTCTCCGGGCAGGGCGAGGCCGGACCCGCCGGCGGCCCCGCGGGAGACCTCTACGTCGAGATCCGCGTCAACAACGACGCCACGTACGTGCGCGACGGCGACGACCTGCACGCGAGCCTCAACATCCCCATGACCGCTGCCGCGCTGGGCACCGAGCTGACCCTCGAGACCTTCGACGGCCGGCAGGAGATCGATGTCAAGGCCGGCACCCAGTCCGGCGAGGTCATTACGCTCCGCGGGCTCGGCGTCACCCACCTGCGCGGCTACGGCCGCGGCGACCTCAAGGTCCACCTCCAGGTGGACACCCCCGCCAAGCTCGACGCCGCCCAGGAGGATCTGCTCCGCCAGCTCGCGAAGCTGCGCGGGGAACAGTTCAGCGAAGGGAAGCTTGCCGCGAGCGGCGGGGTCTTCGCGAAGCTGCGGGACCGGCTCGGTAACCTGTAGCGGTGAGCAACCCGGTCTTCTTCACTTCCCCCGGCACCCTGGACGGGTTGGCCCCCGGTTCCGTCTTCGTCCTTGACGGACCCGAGGCCCGCCATGCGGTCACGGTGAAGCGGCTTGCCGTGGGGGAGACCGTGGACATCGCCGACGGCGCCGGAAAACGCCTGACCGGCACCGTGTCCGCCGTCGCGCCCGGCGAACTGTCCGTGGAGTGCTCCGTACTCGCCGAGGAGCCCCGGCCCGGCGTCCGGCTCGTTTTGGTCCAGGCCCTCGCGAAGGGCGACCGGGACGAGCTCGCCGCCGAGACCGCCACCGAGCTGGGGATCGACGCCGTCGTGCCCTGGCAGGCGGAACGTTCGATTGTCCGCTGGAAGGCGGAACGAGCGGCGAAATCCCATGCCAAGTGGCAGTCGGTGGTCACCGCGGCGGCCAAGCAGGCGCGCCGTGCCTGGATCCCGGAGGTCCGCCCCGCCGTCGACGGCGCCGGGTTGCAGGCGGCAGTGGCCGCGGCGGACCTCGCCATTATCCTGCACGAGGACGCCGTGCGGCCGCTGCGCCGGGTCCTGGAGGCCTGGCAGGGCGCCGGTTCCGCGGTTGACGGCCCTGGCGACGGCTCCGGCGCCGACTCAGGCGGACGTGAGGTGCTGCTGATCGTCGGACCCGAGGGCGGCATCAGCCCGCGGGAAGTGACCAGGCTCTGCGATGCGGGCGCGGTGACAGCCCTGCTCGGGCACCATGTGCTGCGCTCATCCACGGCCGGTCCCGCCGCTACGGTCCTCGCCAGCGACATTCTCGGCCGCTGGTAGCGGCCGCTGCTACTTGACCGCTATTTGACGGAGAATCCGCGGGTGTCGACGTTCAGATCCTCGGCCGGGTTGCCCGCCTCGAGCTGTGATATGCGGACCTCATAGTTGCCGGGCCCAAGGTTGACCGACAGGCTGAACGCCCCCGACTGGCCGGCTTCAGCCGAGGCCGTGACCGTCCCGTCCAGGTACTTGGTCTCGACGGTGCCGTCGATCCGCAGTATCTCCCACCGGAGGTTGCCGCCCGGAACGGTACTGCGTCCGGAGATCTTGACCGCGCCGTCGTCCACGGAGGCCCCCTCCTGGGGATCAATGATCCACACCGGGGCGACCATCCCGGCGCCGCGTGCGGTCGGGGAGCCCAGGCGGACGTGGTTGAAGGCGACGTAGTCGGTATGGCCGTCCACGAGCACCACTACCTGGATCTGCTGGCCGGCATCGATAAGCCCCGCGCTGGCAGCGGCGGCCGTCGCGGTGTAGACGAGCTGCTGGACCGCACGCTCGGCCATGGCGGGATCCACATTGCTGTTGAAAGCGTCCGCGGACATGTCCACCGTGATGACGTTCTTGCCCGAGATGGAGCTGGCCAGTTTCTTCGGGTTCTGCCATGGCGTAAAGAAGTCCGGATCGAGCGGCTTTTGCGACATCATGACCCGGAGCGCCCGCGTGACCGGGTTGTCCTGATCCGGGACGTCACGGAACTCCCGGTACAGGAACGTGCTGTCGTTGCTCCTGCCGATCCAGTACACCGGGGCCTTGTTGGATGCCTGCGTAGTTTCCAGCGGCGCGCTCGTGGTCGGCGCCGACGCCTGTGCGGACAGGACCTGCGACGGTGCGCTGGAGTCGGTAATGCCGGTCTGGGGCGTGGCCACGCAGCCAGTGAGGGCGAGGGCCAGTGCCGCGGGCAGCGCGAGGAGCGGCGTGCGCGGATGCATCCGCCTGCCTGCCGCTGTCGGTCCAGTCCCGCGTTCCCTGATGGCCGTTGCCTTTCGCTGCTCGGTCTCGTGATCGGTCGCCCCATCCCGGCTCAAAAAGCCGTGCCCGAGGCGGATTTCCAGCATGGCATACGGGCCCGGGGAGAAAGCCAGGATTCGGCCGGCGGGCAGGAACTGCAACGGGAACGATATGAGGCCGATACGAAGTTGATACCTAAATCCGGGAACGGCGCCAGATGACGCCAGGCGGCGGCCCGACAGGCCGCCAGCCCGGCGCGGTGCGCAGCCCCGCACTGGCGTAAGATAAAGGGATCCGCTGACACCCGGAACCAGAAGGCGAGCACCGCCGTCGGAGCCGGATCAGGGGACTGACTAATTTCCGAACTGGAGGGGACCAGAGGCCCGCGGGCCAACACCATGACTGAAGCAGCGAACGGCAAGGCCCGGATCAGCGCCGGAGAGCGCGCCGCAGGTGAATTCCCCCACTCCCTACCAGGGCTGCGGACGGAGGTAGTCCTGTTCGACAATTCGGATCAGATGGTCCAGTCACTCGGCAGTCATGACGAAGCACTGCGCTTCATCGAGGCCCAGTTCCCCGCCGTCGACTTCCATGTCCGCGGCAACGAACTCGCGATCAGCGGGCCGGCCGCCGACGTGCCGCGGATCATGCGCCTGCTCAACGAGGTCCGGGGACTCGTCGCGCGGGGCACCGTCATCACCCCCGCTGTCCTGCAGCAGCTCGTGTCGATGCTCCGGAGCCAGTCGCTGCAGAACCCGGTCGAGGTGCTCACCCACAACATCCTCTCGAGCCGCGGCAAGACGATCCGGCCGAAGACGCTCAACCAGAAGAACTACGTGGACGCGATTGACGCCAACACCGTGATCTTCGGGATCGGCCCCGCCGGTACCGGCAAAACGTACCTGGCGATGGCCAAGGCCGTGCAGGCTCTGCAGCAGAAGGAAGTCACCCGGATCATCCTGACCCGTCCCGCCGTCGAGGCGGGGGAGCGGCTGGGATTCCTTCCCGGCACGCTCAGCGACAAGATCGATCCCTACCTGCGGCCCCTCTACGATGCCCTGCACGAAATGATGGACCCCGAAACCATTCCGCGGCTGATTGCCGCCGGCACCATCGAGGTCGCACCGCTGGCTTACATGCGCGGGCGCACGCTCAATGACGCCTTCATCATCCTGGACGAGGCGCAGAACACCACTCCGGAGCAGATGAAGATGTTCCTCACCCGGCTCGGCTTCGGCTCGAAAATGGTGGTCACCGGTGACGTCACGCAGGTGGACCTGCCCTTCGGGACCCGCTCCGGCCTCCGGATCGTGGAGGACATCCTGCAGGGCATCGAGGACGTCAACTTCACTGTCCTTGACGCCTCCGACGTTGTCCGGCACCGCCTGGTGGGCGACATCGTCAACGCCTACAGCGTCTGGGACGAGATCCAGAGGAACCGGGTCAAGCATTCCGTGGCCCGTGACAAGCGGGGAGAACGCGCGTGAGCATCGAGGTCAACAACGAATCCGGCATCACGGTCGACGAGGCCGAACTCGTCCGGCTGTCCCGGTTCATTTTCGAACGCCTCTTCATCCACCCGCAGGCCGAGCTGTCCATCCTGCTCGTGGACGAGCCCGCCATGGAGAAGCTGCACATCGAGCTGATGGACGAGCCGGGCTCCACGGATGTGCTCTCGGTGCCCATGGACGAGCTGACGCCCGGGACCCCGGACAAGCCCACGCCGCAGGGCATGCTGGGCGATATCGCCATCTGCCCGCAGGTCGCGGAGGTCCAGGCCATGAACGCGGGCCACTCCACCCAGGACGAAATGCTGCTGCTCGCGACGCACGGCATCTTGCATCTGCTCGGCTTCGATCACGCGGAGCCGGAAGAGAAGGACGAGATGTTCGGCCTCCAGCGCGAACTGCTTTCCGCCTTCACCGGCAAAGACGCCCCCTCCGAGACGATTCAGTGACGCCACTGATTGTCGCCGGCATGGCGCTGGTGTTCCTCAGTTTTGCCGCGTTCCTGACCGCGGCCGAATCCGCCTTCAACTACCTCTCCCGGCATGATGCCGAGGCGGCGATCCTGCACAGCCGCGGCACCGCACTCCAGCGCATCATGGCGCAGCCCGTCGCGCACATGCGGGCCCTGCGGTTCTGGCGCATCTGGTTCGATATGGCCTCAGCCGTCGCCGTGACGGTGTTGCTTAACAGCTTGCTCGACAACGTCTGGCTGTCGGGGCTGATCGCCACCGGCGTGATGGCACTGCTGGGCTTCGTCATTGTCGGGGTGTCCCCCCGGCAGCTCGGCCGGGTGCACTCGGCCGGCCTGGTCCGCTTCAGCGCCCCGCTGATCCGCTGGCTCTGCTGGGTGCTGGGGCCGATTCCCGGCTGGCTGGTCACCCTGGGCAGCGCGGTGGCCCCCGGGGCGCCCGCGGACAACGAGGCCTTCTTCAGCGAAGAGGAATTCCGCGAACTCGTGGACCGCGCCACGGAGTCCGACGTGATCGAGGACAACGAGGCTGAGCTGATCCAGTCGGTGTTCGATTTCGGGGACACCCTGGTCCGCTCCGTCATGGTGCCCCGGACCGACATCCTGAGCATCGACTCCGGGTCCAGCCTGCACCGGGCCATGTCGCTGTTCCTGCGCTCGGGCTATTCCCGGATCCCCGTGATCGGCGAGAACACGGACCAGGTTCTGGGCATCGTTTACCTCAAGGACGTGGCCGCGGTCATCCACAACCTCGCGCCCGGTCAGGAGCCGCCGGTGGTGGACCAGCTCGCCCGCGACGTGCGCTATGTGCCCGACTCCAAGCCGGTGAGTGAACTGCTGCGCGAACTGCAGAAGGAATCGACGCACGTCGCGATCGTGATCGACGAATACGGCGGCACTGCCGGGCTCGTCACCCTTGAGGACCTCATCGAGGAAATCGTCGGTGAAATCGTCGACGAATACGACACCGAGAGCGCGGAGGCGGTGGAACTCGGCGACGGAAGCTACCGGGTCAGCGCGCGGATGAGCATCGAGGACCTCGGCGAGCTGTTCGATCTCGATCTTGACGACGACGAGGTGGACACCGTGGGCGGCCTGCTCGCCAAGGCCCTCGGGCGGGTGCCGATTGTCGGCAGCATCGTCGAGGTCCACGGCCTGTCCCTCTGTGCCGACCGGCTTGAGGGCCGGCGGAACCGCGTCAGCCACATCATTGCGGCCGCCGTGCCAAAAGTAGAAACTGACCTTGAAGACCTTCTCGACGAGGCCGCACCAATCCAACAGGGAGTCTCACGTGAGCAAGCAGAATAAGTCCGACGGCGAAGCGGCCCACGGCGGCTACCGCGCCGGGTTCGCGGTGCTGGTTGGGCGCCCCAACGCGGGCAAGTCAACCCTCACCAACGCCCTGGTTGGCCAGAAAGTGGCCATCACCTCGGCCAAGCCGCAGACCACGCGCCACACCATCCGGGGCATCGTGCACCGGGACGACGCCCAGCTGATCCTGGTGGACACACCGGGCCTGCACCGCCCGCGCACCTTGCTGGGAAAGCGGCTCAACGAACTGGTCGCCGACACCCTCGCCGAGGTCGACGCGATCGGCTTCTGCCTCCCGGCCAACGAGAAGATCGGCCCGGGCGACAAGTTCATCGCCGGCCAGCTCGCCGCGATCGGCGGCAAGCCGGTCATCGCCATCGTGACGAAGTCCGACACGGTGGACCGCCAGGCCCTCACCGAGCAGCTGCTCGCCGTGGCCGCCCTGGGCCGGGAGGTCCTGGGCGAGGCTGGCTGGAAGGACATCGTCCCGGTCTCCGCCGCGGACGGTTTCCAGGTCGGCACCCTCGCCGACGTGCTGATCACCCACATGCCGCCGTCCCCGCCGCTGTACCCGGACGGCCACCTGACGGACGAGCCGGAAGCGGTGATGATCGCCGAACTCATCCGCGAGGCCGCCCTCGAGGGCGTGCGCGACGAGTTGCCGCACTCTCTGGCCGTCGTGGTCGATGAGATTGTTCCCCGCGAAGGCCGGCCCGAGGACAAGCCCTTCCTCGACGTCCGGGTCAACCTGTACGTGGAGCGTCCTTCGCAGAAGGCCATCATCATCGGCAAGGGCGGCGCCCGGCTCCGCGAAGTCGGCACCAACGCCCGCAAGGCGATCGAGGCCCTGCTCGGCGCGCGCATCTACCTTGACCTGCACGTGAAGGTCGCCAAGGACTGGCAGCGGGACCCCAAACAGCTCGTCAAGCTCGGCTTCTAGCTTTACCCCGGCGCCGGCGAGGCCTGCGCCGCTCCCATGGAGCCCGGATCGGGGATTTCCCAGATTCGGACTCTAAAATGGGCGGACCCCTGTCGTGAAAGAAGGCTCAACCGTGTCTCGACCCCGTGAAGACCGCGCAGACGGAACCGGATCCCCGGTTCGGTCAGGTTCTGCTGCCCGGCACACGGACGATCCCGCCGTCGGTCCGGCACGGCACCTGGGAGCAGTCCGCCGCATGCCCGGCTGGTTGAAGATCGGCACCGCCGTAGTCTCTATCCTGCTGGTTGGCGTCCTCGCCTTCGGCGCCTACTGGGTCCTGCGCCTGCAAGGCAACATCAGCAAGGCATCGCTGGGAGCCGGCAGCGACAAGACCGAGGGCGCCGTGGACGAATCACGGGACCGGATGCAGATCCTGATCCTGGGCTCGGACACCCGTGACGGCAAGAACGCGCAGTACGGCACGTCCGAGGATGCCACCGGCTACGGACACTCCGACGTGATGATGCTGATGGACATCTCGGCCGATAACAAGCGGGTCAGTGTGGTCAGCTTTCCCCGCGACCTGCTGGTGGACACTCCCAAGTGCACCGACCAGAAATCCAAGAAGGAGTTCCCCGCGCAGAAGAACATCATGATCAACGCGGCCATGTCGGAGGCAGGCATCGGTTGCGCCGTGGACACCGTCAACAAACTGACGGGCCTGGAAGTCGACCACTTCATGATGGCCGACTTCAACGCCGTCAAGGAGCTCTCGAACACCGTAGGCGGCGTGGAGGTCTGCATCAGCGACGCCGTGTATGACCCGGATTCGAGGCTGCGGCTCCCGAAGGGAACCTCCACGGTCCAGGGCGAGCAGGCACTGGCATTCCTGCGTACCCGGCACGCGTTCGCCGACGGCGGCGACCTCGGCAGGATCAAGGCGCAGCAGGGCTTCCTGTCCTCCCTGACGCGCAAAATGAAGGATGAGGGCACGTTGTCCAACCCCGGCAGGATGCTGGAAATCGCCGACGTCGTCACCAGGAACCTTACGATCGACGAGGGGCTCGCCTCCATCCCGACCCTGCTCACGGTCGGGAACCGGCTGAAGAACATCGACGTCGGAAAGGTCGCCTTCGTGGCGGTCCCGACGGTCCCTGCGGTGAGCGACCCGAACCGCCTGCAGGTAGCGGAGCCCGCTGCATCCCAGCTCTTCGCGGCAATGCGCAAGGACATCGACCTCACCGACCCGACGGCGACGCCGAGCCCGTCCGCGTCCCCGGACCCCAGTGCCACGTCCACTCCTACACCCGGCGAGACAGCGGCCGCCTACGACAAGGCGCAGCAGCCCGTCACCGTGGCGAACGGGTCCGGGGTTCCGGCGCGGACCCAGGAAATCATCCAGGCCCTCACTGCCGGCGGTTTCACCCAACTCGGGCAGCTGGCCGCCCAGCCGGTCGCAGCGACCGCGGTCTACTACGGTGCCGGTTATGAGGTTGTGGCCGCCGACGTTGCCGCCCTGCTCGGGATTCCGGCGACGCAGGTGCTCCCGGCCGGTGTCGCCGGCGTCCAGGTCTACCTGGGCCGCGACCTGGTGGGCGGCGCCGCAGACGCGGACGCCGCAGTGCAACTTCCCTCGGACATCGTCAACCAGACCGCCGGGGACGTCGTCTGCCAGCAGGCCAACCCGGCCCTGATCACCCGGTAGCTGAACTGCGTCTGCCCGGTACTTTAGGCTCTGGGGCTCCGCAGCAGGCAGCCCCACACTGATGCCATGAGTAGTGTGCTGACGCTGAGTCCCCCGGTCCAACGCAACCTGGGCGCCAACCGGGCGCTGCATCCGGACAGTCTCTGGATCCGCCTGGTGCGCAGCGGGGCCGGACTTGCCATGCTCGCCGCCCTCGCCCAGGAGCTCTACGACGCGACGCAGCCGGGCAACTCCGTCGACATCCCCCAGCTCATCTCCCAGTTCACGTTCCAGTCGAACCTCGTCCTCGGGCTCGTGTTCCTTGTGTCGGCCGCGCGGCCGCGTGCGCGGCTGCCCCAGTGGTGGGATCACCTCTTCGGGGCCCTCGCGTTCTACCTGGTGATGACGGGCATCATCTACGTGGTGCTCGTGGCCCCGCCTGATGAGCCGTGGTGGACGCTGGACTTGTACTGGCCGTGGATGATCACGCACCGCATCGCACCGCTGGTAGCGGGGCTTGACTGGATCCTCGTCACTCGCACCGTCCGCGGACCGTGGCCACGGCCCCTGCTCTGGCTCTGCTACCCGGTCGCGTTCCTGATCTTTTCGTGGGTGCGAGGTGCCCTTGACGGCTGGTATCCCTACGACTTCCTCGACCCGAGGCTCGAAGGCGGCTGGCCGGCAGTGATCGCCACGAGCGTCCAGGTGCTCGCCGCGTTCCTCATAGTCGGGGTGCTCGCGCACCTTGCCGGCAATGCCCGGGTGGGACTCGCTCGCGGACCCGGAAAGGAGTCCCGTCCTTAGCAGCCAGTCCTGGCTGACTCGATCCCGGGGTCACGCGCGTGGCCGTGCCCGCCATGTTCCTCGCCGCGTGCTCCCAGCCCGCGGGCCAAAGGGGGCCGTCGTCATCAACTGCTTCGTCGAATTCTGACGGCGCGGGGTGGCGGTCATGGGCTAATCCGGAAACCGACGGCTGCTTACCAGATGCTGACGCGCTCGTCCGCGGGCATCCACATACCGTCCTGCTCCGCCGTGCCAAATGCCTCGTGGAAGGCGTCGAGGTTCTTGGCGATCTGGTTGGTGCGGAACTCGTTGGGGGAGTGCGGGTCCGTGGCGATCCGGCGGATCGCTTCCTCGTTCCGGATGACCTGCCGCCAGCTGGCAGCCCAGGATGCGAAGAAGCGCTGCACGCCGGTCAGGCCGTCCAGTACCGGCGGCTCCTGGCCGCCGAGACTGATCAGGTAGGCCTTGTATGCAATCGTCAGGCCGCCGAGGTCGCCGATGTTCTCGCCCAGGGTCAGTTTGCCGTTGACGTAGTGGCCGGGCGCCGCGGCGGGGGTGAGCGCATCGAACTGCGCCACCAGCCTGGCGGCCAGCGACTCGAAGGCGGTGCGGTCGTCCTCTGTCCACCAGTTGCGGAGCAGTCCGCTGCCGTCGTACTGGGAGCCCTGGTCGTCGAAGCCGTGGCCGATTTCGTGGCCAATGACGGCGCCGATGCCGCCATAGTTGACCGCGTCGTCGGCGTCGGCGGTGAAGAACGGCGGCTGCAGGATCGCTGCGGGGAAGACGATCTCGTTGAGCAGCGGGTGGTAGTACGCATTCACCGTCTGCGGCGTCATCAGCCACTTTTCCCGGTCCACGGGCTTGCCCACCTCATCAAGGTGCCGGTCGACGTCGGCGCTGTGCGCGCGCTCCACATTGCCGAGCAGGTCCGACGGGTCGATCTCCACCGCGGAGTAGTCGATCCACTTGTCCGGGTAGCCGATCTTGGCCCGGAACGAATCGAGCTTCTTCAGCGCCTCGTGTTTCGTGTCCTCGCCCATCCAGGCCAGGCCGGTGATGGATTCGCGGTACGCCTCGATCAGGTTCGCGACCAGCGACTCCATCCGGGCCTTGTGCGTCTCCGGGAAGTGCCGGGCCACGTAGATCTGGCCCACGGCTTCGCCCAGTGCGGCCTCGACGACGGCGACCCCGCGCTTCCACCGGTCCTTGTTGCGCGGCGTGCCGCTGAGCGTGGTGCCGTAAAAGGAGAAGTTTGCGTCCACCAGCGCGGAGGAGAGGTACGGTGCGGCGGCGCTGACGACGCGGAGGGCCAGCCATTCCTGCCACACGGAGAGCGGCTCGGAGTCCAGCAGGGACGCCGCCCCGCCGAAGAAATCCGGGGTGCTCACCACCAGTTCGGTGCGCTTCTGCGGCGTGATGGCGGCCGCGTCGAACCAGATCGTGAGGAGCGGGAAGAGCTCCGTGGCCTCGTCGGCGGATTTCAGGTTGTAGGTCTTCTGCGGATCCCGAAGGGTGACTTTGTCCCAGTGGTGCGAGGCAAGCGCCGTCTCGAGCGCCACGACGCGGGCGGCCGCTCCCGCCGGGTCAGCGACGCCGGCCAGGGTGAAAACGGTCGCTACATGGTCCGTGTAGGCATGGACCACCGCGGCGAACTTCTCGTCGCGGTAATACGATTCGTCCGGCAGACCCAGCCCGCCCTGGCCGGTGTAGAGCAGGATCCGGTCCGGGTTGCCGGCGTCGGGGGCGGGATAGATGTAGAAGAGGCCGCCCACGTCCGCGCGGAACAAGCGCCCGGAGAGGGCCACGAGTTCCGCGGCGGTCCGCGTGGCGAACACCTCGGCCAGCCGCGGCCGGATCGGTTCCAGCCCCTTGGCCTCCACCGCAGCCTCGTCCATGAAGCTGTTGTACAAGTCCCCGATCTTCTGCTCGATCCCGGTGGACTCCGCGCCGCGGGCGGCCGCGTCCTCGATGATCTCCTTCACCGCAAGCTCCGAGCCGTCCCGCAGCGCCGTGAACGTGCCCTCCAGGGGCCGGTCGTCCGGGATTTCGGTGCTCTTGAGCCAGGTGCCGTTGACATGCTGGTACAGGTCATCCTGCGGCCGGATACCGGCGTCGATATTGGACAGGTCGATCCCCGAAAGTGGCACGGATGCTCCTTTGAGAGGCAGCCCGGGACCGCCCTGTTGCGGGTCGCCGGGTCTGCATGGTGGACGTTGCGGAGGTGTGGCTCCTTCATCTTACGCACCCGTGTTACTGTGAAAAGGTGCGCGCAGAACTGCTTCTTCTTAGCTGCCGCGGCGAGGCCTCAGACGCGATCTAGCGCAAGGCCCACCCTCGCTGCGGAGTTTGTGTTGCCCGGCCACCCTTTCATCAGGAATCACAGAAAAGGCCCCGATTGTAATGCGAAACGCACAGAAGCCCTCCGGAATGCCCGTCCACCGCTACGTCCCGTTCCAGGACCTGATCACGGTTGAACTGCCGGACCGCACCTGGCCGGACAAGGTCATCACCAAAGCCCCGCGCTGGTGCGCCGTGGACCTGCGCGACGGCAACCAGGCCCTGATCGACCCGATGAGCCCCGCCCGCAAACTGAAGATGTTCCAGCTGCTGGTCCAGATGGGCTACAAGGAAATCGAAGTCGGGTTCCCCTCCGCCTCGCAGACGGACTTCGACTTCGTTCGCCAGCTGATCGAGGGCAACCACATCCCGGACGACGTCACGATCCAGGTCCTGACCCAGGCCCGCGAGCACCTGATCGAGCGGACCTACGAGTCCCTCGTCGGCGCCAAGCAGGCCATCGTGCACCTGTACAACTCGACTTCGGTCCTGCAGCGCAGGGTCGTCTTCAACCAGGACGAGGACGGCATCCTGGACATCGCCCTGCAGGGCGCACGACTGTGCAAGAAGTACGAAGAGACCCTGCAGGACACGCACATCACCTATGAGTACTCGCCGGAATCCTTCACCGGGACCGAGCTGGAGTATGCCGTGCGGGTCTGCAACGCCATCGCCGACGTGTTTGAGGCCTCCGCCGACAGCCAGGTCATCATCAACCTGCCGGCGACGGTGGAAATGGCCACCCCCAACGTCTACGCCGACTCCATTGAGTGGATGAGCCGCAACCTGCACCCGCGGGAGGGCATCATCCTGTCCCTGCACCCGCACAATGACCGCGGAACGGGCGTCGCGGCCGCCGAGCTGGGCTACCTGGCCGGCGCGGACCGGATCGAAGGGTGCCTGTTCGGCAACGGCGAGCGGACCGGCAACGTGGACCTGGTGACACTGGGCCTGAACATGTTCGTCCAGGGCATCGACCCGATGATCGACTTCTCCGACATCGACGAAGTCCGCCGCACCGTGGAGTACTGCAATCAATTGCCCGTGGCCGAGCGCACACCTTACGGCGGGGACCTCGTCTTCACCGCATTCTCCGGCTCGCACCAGGACGCCATCAAAAAAGGCCTGGAAGCGCTCGAGAAGGATGCGGCCGCGGCAGGCAAGGAAGTTGCGGACTACCCCTGGCAGGTCCCGTACCTGCCGGTCGACCCGAAGGACCTCGGCCGCAGCTACGAGGCCGTCATCCGGGTCAACTCCCAGTCGGGCAAGGGCGGCGTCGCCTACCTGCTGAAGAACGAGCACAACCTGGACCTGCCGCGGCGCGCCCAGATCGAATTCTCCGGTGTCATCCAGAAGCAGACCGACACCGTGGGCGGGGAAGTCAGCGGCGCCCAGCTCTGGCAGGTCTTCCAGGATGAGTACCTGCCCTCCGGCGCGGCCGACGCGCAGTGGGGACGCTACGCCCTCGGCCCGTTCAGCACCGAGACGGACGAAGACGGTTCCATGACGCTGCACGCAGCGCTGAAGATCGACGGCACCCCGGTCCACCGCACCGGCACCGGCAACGGTCCGATCGCGGCGCTGTTGAGCATCCTGCGCGAAGACGGCGTCGACGTCCGGGTGCTGGACTACAGCGAACATGCCCTGTCCGAAGGCGGCAGCGCCCTCGCCGCGGCCTACGTCGAATGCGCCGTGGGGGAGCGGGTGCTGTGGGGCGTCGGGATCGACGCCAACACGTCGACGTCCTCGCTCAAGGCCGTCATCTCCGCCGTGAACCGCGCCATCCGGGACGCCCGCGCCTGAGCAGGCCGGCACTGCGCCGCCGGGTCCTCCGGCGGCGCAGTTCTCCTGAAATGCGGCCTTCCTAAAAGCGGCGTATCCCGATAGGCAGCGTTTCCTCCAAAGACAGTGCGAAGATTAACCGTGGCCCAACCCTCTTCCTTTGCCTCCCGCGCTTACCGTGATGACGGCGTCATCCTGCGCACCCACAAGCTGGGCGAAGCGGACCGCATCATCACCATCCTCACCAAGCACCACGGCCAGGTCCGCGCGGTGGCCAAGGGTGTCCGGCGCACGAGCAGCCGCTTCGGCGCCCGGCTGGAACCCTTTATGGTCGCGGACCTCCAGCTGATTTCGGGCCGCACCCTGGACATCGTCACGCAGGCCGTCGCCAAAGGGGCCTACGGGGGCAACATCGCCGCGGACTACGGCCGGTACACCGTGGCTGCGGCCATGACGGAGACGGCGGAGAAGCTCACCGACGTCGACGGCGAAGCGGGCACGGCCCAGTACAACCTCCTCGTCGGGGCCCTGGCCTCGTTGAGCCGCGGCGACCACAGCCCGGAACTCATCCTCGATTCATACCTGCTGCGCGCCCTCGCGACCGGCGGCTGGGCTCCGAGCTTCACCGACTGTGCCCGCTGCGGGGCCCGGGGGCCGCACACTGCGTTCTCGGCTCCGCTCGGCGGCATGGTGTGCGCCGACTGTCGGCCGCCGGGATCTCCCGCGCCGGCCGCGGAAACCGTCCTCCTGCTCGGCGCGCTGCTCACCGGGGACTGGACGGCGGCGGACGCGTCCGTCCCCCTGCACCGCCGCGAGGCCGCGGGCCTCGTGGCCAGCTACCTGCAGTGGCATCTGGAACGTGTCCTTAAATCCCTCAAACATGTGGAGCGAACGTAACTGTGGCGTTGGGTAAAAAGAAGAATCCGGTCCGGCAGCGGAGCACCCCCGTGGTGCGCCCGTACCCGCACCCCTCCGGAGCCGTGCCCCCGGCGATCCCGGCGGAGTTCATTCCCCGCCACGTGGCGATCGTGATGGACGGCAACGGACGCTGGGCCAACCAGCGCGGCCTGCCCCGGATCGAAGGCCACAAGGCGGGGGAGCCGGCCCTCCTGGACGTGATGGCCGGGGCGATCGAGCTCGGCATCGAGCATGTGAGCGTCTACGCCTTCTCCACCGAAAACTGGCGCCGCTCGCCCGAGGAAGTGCGCTTCCTGATGGGATTTAACAAGGACGTGCTACGTCGCCAGCGCAACCAGCTCGACGAGTGGGGCGTGCGGATCCGCTGGTCCGGCCGGCGTCCCCGGCTCTGGGGCTCGGTCATCCGGGAACTGGAGGACGCCGAGGACTTCACCCGCGGCAACAGCACGTGCACCTTGAACATGTGTGTTAACTACGGGGGGCGTGCCGAAATCGCGGATGCGGTGTCCGCCATCGCGGAGGAAGTGGCCGCAGGGCGGCTCAAGCCGGGCGCCATCACCGAGAAGACGATCCAGAAATACCTGGACGAGCCCGACCTGCCGGACGTGGACCTGTTCCTGCGCAGCTCCGGCGAGCAGCGGCTCTCCAACTTCATGCTGTGGCAGTCGGCGTATGCGGAGTTCGTCTTTATGGACACGCTGTGGCCCGACGTGGACCGGCGCACCCTGTGGGACGCCGTCGAGATCTACGCACAGCGGGACCGCCGCTACGGCGGTGCCGTGGACGCGGCCCCCGCCGGCCCGGCCTGACCCCGAGGGCACCGGCCTGGCCCTGAGGGTGACGGCCCGGTAGTCCGTTCCCTCAGCCCGGGTACAGGCTGAGCCAGAGGACGAGGTCGTCGTAGGCTTCCTGCCGCACCGCCCGGCGGGACAGGAAGACGTCGTGGATCGCCCCAGGGTACCGGAAGACCGCCGTGCGGCGGCCCAGCTTGAGCGCACTGCGCGCCGTTTCCTCGACATCGATCACGGCGTCGAGTCCCATGAGTTCCTCGGACCATTCGGCCTGGATCCCGGTGCGTCCGGACAGCATCACCAGGACCGGTGAGCGGATGTCGAGCCGCTGCGCCACGGCCGCGTGGCCGGCCAGGACTGCCTTCATCCAGCCGGGCCGGACGGGGAACGATTCCCGCGGACGCCACGCGGGATCCAGGACCCATTCGCCGTGGGCGGTCTCGCCCACGCTGTCCCAGTAACCGGGCATGCTGGGCATCAGGAGTGCCCGGCGCGGGTCGGCGCGCGCCAGCGGCTCCACCAGATGCACCGCGATGTTCCGGATCAGGCTGCTGCCCTGGAGTTCCAGCCAGGGGGCATTGAGGACCAGCGTGCCAAGCTTCGCCGGGTTCCGGTCCGCCCACAGCGCCGCCACGAGGCCGCCAAGGGAATGCGCGAGCAGGTGCACCGTCGGCGCCGCGGAACTGCCGGTACGCCCGGCGATGTCGGCGCCGATCGCGGCCAGCGCCGCTGCGATGTCCTCGTCGTAGATGGCCAGGTCGGTGGTGTAGCCGGGGGTCTGCCAGTCCCGGAGGCTGCGCCCGAACTTCCGCAGGTCCAGGGCGTAGAAGTGGAAACCGCTGGCAACGAGGTGATCGGCGAGTTCGGCCTGCAGGAAATAGTCCGCCCAGCCGTGCAGGTAGAGGACCACCTTCGCCGGTGCCTGCGCGGCAGGAACGGCCCGTCCCACGGCGGCCGGGCCCGCTGCCGCCACCCCGGCCGCAGCTCCGTCCGGGCCGGCATGCCGCACCAGGGTCGCGACAACGGGCCCCTCGTCGTCCGGCGCCAGCGGCAGTTCCAGGCTCGCGAAGCGGCTGCCCAGCACATCTTCGCGCCACAGCGGCCGCACCCCGGCGAGAGTCACGCGGCGCCGCCGTCGTCCAGCACGTAGGCGCGGAGCCAGCGGGCCAGCCGGACATAGGCGTCGGCGCGGACGCGCGGGGCGGACAGGAACACATCATGCAGGGCGCCGTCGATCCGTTCCAGCGTGACGGTACGGCCCAGGCTGAGGGCCCGCAGGGCAATGGTGTTGACGTCCAGGACCGCATCGGTGCGCCGCATCGATTCCTTCCAGAACATCCCGTTGGCGCTGGCCCCGGAGATCAGGACCAGGATCGGGACGCTGATGTTCAGTCCCCGCGCCACCCGCGACTGCCCGCTGAGGACCGCGCTCAGCCAGCCGGCCCTGACAGGGAACGCCCGGGGCGGGCGGTAGTTGTCATCCAGTGTCCATTCGCCCTCCGCGGCGCTGCTGACGCTGCGCCAGTAAAAGCCGCGTTCGGGCAGCCGGATGACGGCTTCGGGCCGGAACCGCGCGAGCGGTTCCACCATGGTCCGCGCCGCGCGGCGCACGGCCGGGCTGCCGTGCATCTCCAGCCACGGGCTGTCGAGGATCAGCTGCGAGACCATCCCCGGATGTCGGCTGGCCCACAGCGCGGCAATCAGTCCGCCGGTGGAATGCCCCATCAGCGCCACCGTCGGCGGGCCTTCGGCCCCGGTATGCAAGGAGGCGATGATGCCAATCGCCGCGGTGATCTCGGCGTCGTAGTCGTCCAGGTCGGCCACATAGCCGCCGTGCGCGCCGGCCTGGAGGCTCCGCCCGTGGTTGTGCATGTCCAGGGCGAAAAACGCGAAGCCCTGGCCGGCCCAGAACTCTGCGAGTTCCTCGTTGAAGAAGTAGTCACTCCAGCCGTGCAGGAACAGCACGGCGCGGGGGCGTCGCTCTGCGGCCACACGCGCGTCGGCGGCACTCCCAGCGCCGGGAACGTGCCGGACCAACGTGGCGGTTCGTTCGACGCCGTCGGGGCCGGCAGCCGGGACGGTGCAGGCTTCGAAGTCGTCGCCGAGGATATCGGGGACCCATTCCATGGCTTCATGCTAGCGCCCGGTGGCCTCCGGGTTTGGTCTGCGCCGCCGGAACCGCAAAACTAGAGCCATGCGCGTATATCCGACTTTCTTCCGGCTGGCCTTCTCATGGATGGACGCCGAACGCGCCCACAGGATCGGCTTCAAGGCCATCCGGCTCGTCCACTCCTGCGGCGCCGGACGGGTGCTGCAAAAGTTCACCGCCCCGGCCGCCTCCCTCCAGACCCATGCGTTCGGCCTGACCTTCCCCTCCCCGTTCGGCCTGGCGGCCGGATTCGACAAGGAGGGCCACGGCATCGAGGCCCTCACGGAGCTGGGATTCGGCCATGTGGAGGTCGGCACCATCACCGGCCAGGCCCAGCCCGGGAACCCCGCGCCGAGGCTCTTCCGCCTGGTCGAGGACCGGGCTGTGATCAACCGGATGGGCTTCAACAATGACGGCGCCGCCGCCGTGGCGCCCCGCCTGAAGTCCGCCCGCGCCGCGCTGCAGCGCCGCCACCCCGGCGTCCGCCCGGTGATCGGCGTCAACATCGGCAAGAGCAAGGTCGTTGAACTTGAGAACGCCGTGGCCGACTACCTCATCAGCGCCCGCAGCCTGGCGCCCGCCGCCGACTACCTCGTGGTCAACGTCAGCTCCCCGAACACCCCGGGACTGCGGCTCCTCCAGGATGTTGAGACACTGCGCCCGCTGCTGGCGGCCGTGGGGGAGGCGGCGGACCAGGCGTCCGGACGCCACGTCCCGCTGCTGGTCAAGATCGCCCCGGACCTCAGCGATGAGGACATCGACGACGTCGCGCTCCTGGCCCTGGACCTGAACCTGGACGGAATCATCGCCACCAACACCACCGTCGCCCGCACCGGGCTGTCCGCCAGCGCCGACAAGGTCGCTGCCTGCGGCGCCGGCGGGCTCTCCGGTGCACCGTTGAAGCAGCGGTCGCTGGAGGTGCTGGCCCGGCTGAAGGCGGCCACCGGCGGCAGGCTGACCCTGGTGTCCGTGGGCGGCGTCGAAACCGCGCAGGACGTCCAGCAACGGCTCGACGCCGGCGCCACCCTCGTGCAGGGATACACGGCATTCCTCTATGAAGGACCGTTCTGGGCCGCCCGCATTAACCGGCTGCTCGCGAAGCACCCGTCCCGGCGCTGAACCGCCCCGCACCGGACTGCCCCGCACTGTACTGAACACCACAAGCCGTCGCCCCGAATGCCGGGGGACGACAAAGCCCCCGGCAGTCAGACTGCCGGGGGCTTCGTGTTGATTGCGCGAATCAGGCGGGGTGTTCGCCGCGCTTGACGAGGGGCTTGGGAAGACGCAGTCGGCGGTACTGGAGGGAGCGCATGGAGCCGTACCAGACGGTGCCGCGCTCCACGTCGCCGAACTTCTGCTCCAGGCGCTTCTTGAGCTTCCGGGACAGGATGAACACGTCCACGAAGACGGCCAGGAACATCACCCAGAACCCGCCCAGGACGTAGATCATCTGTTCGCTGGAGGACGGGACGAGGAGTGAGACGATCACGAAGATCAACGCGCCGAACATCAGGTATTCGCCGAGGCTGAAGCGGGCATCCACATAGTCACGGGCGAAACGCTTCTGCGGGCCCTTGTCCCGCAGCGGCAGGAACCGCTCGTCGCCGGTGTCCATGGCCTGGCGCATCTTCAGCCGCTGCTCCTGGACGGCTGCACGCTCTGCGGCCTTGGAGGCCTTGCGGTCCTCCGGCACGAGGGGCCGCTTGCGGGCCGCCACCTGCGCGCTGCGCTTGGGCGTGGGCGCGCCCTTGCCGAGGGCGGTGTCCCGGGCTGCTGCCCCGGCCGCCTGCTGGTCAACTATGTCCTGCGCCGATGGCGCTTCTTTTTTACGTCCAAACACCCCTACAGAATACCCCGGTGCGGCCCGCGCGAGACCCAGCCCACACGGCATATGACCCGCCGCGGTCCTGTTTGAAGTGATCCGCGGCACCGGTAGTGTTCTGGCCATGACTTCATCACCCGCGGGGAACCCGCAAACCGCTACTGCCCGGGTCGGAAACGTCGACACCGAGGCCCTCCGCCAGGCCGTTACCGAATCGTTCGACACCACGATCGCCCAATTGACGGAGCTCGTCGCCATCCCGGGCATCGCCTGGCCCAGCTTCGACCCCGCCCCGCTGAACGCCAGCGCCGACGCCGTCGCCGGACTGGTCCGTGCCAGCGGCTTCGACGACGTCCGGATCCTGCGCTGCGACAAGGAGGACGGCACGCCCGGCGGCCCGGCCGTCGTCGCCCGCCGTCCGGCCGCCGCGGGCAAGCCGACCATCCTGCTGTACGCGCACCACGATGTGCAGCCCACCGGCGACCTGGCGCTGTGGGAGACGGAGCCGTTCACCGCCGTCGAGCGCGACGGTCGGCTGTACGGGCGCGGCGCGGCCGACGACAAGGCCGGGATCCTCGCGCACATCGCCGCCTACTCGGCCGTCACCCGCGTGCTGGGCGACGACCTCGGCCTGGGCGTCACGTTCTTCTTTGAGGGGGAGGAGGAAGCCGGCTCCCCGACGTTCCGCACGTTCCTGGAAACCCACCGGGAACTGCTGCGCGCCGATGTGATCGTCGTGGCCGACTCCAGCAACTGGAAGGTCGGCATCCCCGCACTCACCACCAGCCTCCGCGGCCTGGTCGACGGCACCATCGAGGTCAAGGTCCTGGACCACGCCGTCCACTCCGGCATGTTCGGCGGCCCCGTGCTGGACGCCCCGACCCTGCTCTCCCGGCTGATCGCCACCCTCCACGACGACGCGGGCAACGTGGCGATCGCCGGCCTGGCCGGCCGGGACGACGTCACCGTCGACCTCTCCGAGGAGCAGTACCGCGCCGATGCCTCCGTGCTCGACGGCGTTCGGCTCGCCGGCACCGGGACGATCGCCTCGCGGATGTGGACCAAGCCTGCCCTGTCGATCATCGGCTTTGACGCCCCCGCCGTGGACGTCGCCTCCAACACCCTCCTGCCCCGCGCACGCGCCAAGTTCAGCCTGCGGCTGGCGCCCGGCCAGGATCCGGCCGAGGCGATGGACGCCGTCCGCCGGCATGTGGAAACCAACGCGCCGTTCGGCGCCCACGTCATCTTCACGCCGGGGGAGAGCGGCAACGCCTTCCTCACGGACACCACCTCAAAGGCTGCCAGCGTCGCGATGTGGGCGCTCGGCGAGGCGTGGGGCGTTCCGGCGGTGGAGACCGGGATCGGCGGCTCCATTCCGTTCATTGCCGACCTGACCGAGCTGTACCCGGACGTGCAGATCCTGGTCACCGGCGTCGAGGATCCCGATTCCCGGGCGCACAGCGCCAACGAATCCCTCCACCTCGCGGACTTCCGGAACGCTATCGTGGCCGAAGCCCTGATGCTGGCCCGCCTGAACGAGGAAGGACTGGCCTGAGCGGACCGGCCCGGGGTGTTCCCCAGGGAACATCCAGCCTTCTGGGACGGTTACGTCAGGAGTTAGAGCTACAGGGCTGATCGACGTAGCATGTAGCTATAGCCCGTACCGTTCAAGTAGGGGCGGGTGCCGCGGGAGCGGCGCCGCCACCACCGTCGTTAGAAGGTAGGCCATGAGCACTACAACCAATGAAAACAGCGCCGACACCACCGCCACGGCGGGCGGGGAACTGGCCACGCACGAGGTCAAGCTGACCGACGTCGCCGCCGGCAAGGTCCGCAGCCTGCTCGAGCAGGAAGGCCGCACCGATCTGCGCCTCCGCGTGGCTGTGCAGCCCGGCGGTTGCTCTGGCCTGATCTACCAGCTCTACTTCGACGAGAGGCTCCTCGACGGAGACGCCGTCCGCGACTACGACGGCGTTGAAGTCGTTGTCGACAAGATGAGCGTCCCGTACCTCAGCGGTGCCAGCATCGACTTCGAGGACACCATCTCCAAGCAGGGGTTCACCATCGACAACCCCAACGCCGGCGGCTCCTGCGCCTGCGGTGATTCCTTCCACTAAGGCCGGGCAATCTGCCCGGCCTTAGTGCCGCAGGATCCATAACGAGCGGGCCCGGTAAAAAGGTCCCGACGCACGGCGCGGACATGTGGGCGAAAACTCGCGGGGAGCGGTAAGCTCTACACCGAGTAGTAAAACTTTTAGTGTGCCCTGACCGCCATTTTGCGGCCCGGGCGACAGCAACAAGTAGGAAGGGCCGTCTGTGAGTTCGCAGAACCGAACCGGCAGCCGACGCAAACAGATCACTACGATCACTGGCTTGGCACTCGCCGGCGCGTTGGCTTTGACTGGATGTTCACCAGAGGTACAGAAAGGGTGGCTGCCCACTGAGCGTGGCACCACCAACCACACTGACCGCATCATGGACCTCTGGGTCAACTCATGGATTGCCGCCCTGATCGTGGGTGTTATTACCTGGGGCCTGATGATCTGGTGCATCGTGGCCTACCGGCGCCGCAAAGGCACCGTCGGGTTCCCGCGGCAGAACAGCTTCAACCTGCCCCTCGAGGTCTTCTACCTGACGATCCCGCTGTTCATGGTCCTGGTGTTCTTCTACTTCACCGACCGCGACCAGCAGGCGATCGACAACCGTGCCGAGCCGGCCGACGTCGTCGTTGACGTCCGCGGCAAGCAGTGGGCGTGGGACTTCAACTACAAAAAGGGCGACGTCATCCGCGAGGATGTCCACGAAGCCGGCGTCCAGGCGCACCTCACCGGTGAGGAAGTGGACAAGGAAAAGCTGCCCACCCTGTACCTCCCGGTCAACAAGTCGGTTGACGTGGAGCTGAATGCCCGCGACGTCATCCACTCCTTCTGGGTCCCCGCCTTCCTGCAGAAGCGCGACATGATCCCCGGAAAGACCAACTACATCAGGTTCACCCCCACCAAGGAGGGAACCTACGACGGCAAGTGCGCCGAACTCTGTGGCGAATACCACTCCGAAATGCTGTTCCGCGTGAAGGTCGTCTCCGACGCCGAGTTCCAGGCGCACCTGGAGAAGCTGCGCCAGGACGGCAACACGGGCCTGCTCGGCGAAGAGTACGACCGCAACCCGGCCCCGACCGAAACCAAGTAAGGGGAGCGACGTGGCAACTACCTATTCCCAGCCCACCGGGATCCTTGAGGCTCCCGTAGTACCGAAGTCCAAGGGACGCATCGTCGTCAACTGGATCACTTCGACCGACCACAAGACCATCGGGTACATGTACCTGATCGCGTCCTTCGTGTTCTTCTGCTTCGGCGGTGTCATGGCGCTGCTGATCCGCGCCGAGCTGTTCGAGCCCGGCATGCAGATCCTGCAGACCAAAGAGCAGTACAACCAGCTGTTCACCATGCACGGCACCGTGATGCTGCTGATGTTCGCGACGCCGCTGTTCGCCGGCTTCGCCAACGTCATCATGCCGCTGCAGATCGGTGCCCCCGACGTCGCCTTCCCGCGGCTGAACGCGCTGGCCTTCTGGTTCTTCCTCTTCGGCTCCACGATCGCCGTGTCCGGCTTCATCACCCCCCAGGGTGCGGCCTCGTTTGGCTGGTTCGCTTACGCGCCGCTGTCCAACACGACGTTCAGCCCGGGTGTCGGCGGTGATCTCTGGGTCTTTGGCCTGGCGCTCTCCGGCTTTGGCACCATCCTTGGTGCGGTCAACTTCATCACCACGATCATCTGCATGCGTGCCCCCGGCATGACCATGTGGCGGATGCCGATCTTCACCTGGAACATTCTTGTGACCGCGATCCTGGTCCTGATGGCGTTCCCGCCGCTGGCCGCCGCCCTCTTCGCCCTTGGCGCTGACCGGCGCTTCGGTGCGCACATCTTCGATCCCGAAAACGGCGGCGCCGTCCTCTGGCAGCACCTGTTCTGGTTCTTTGGGCACCCCGAGGTCTACATCATCGCGCTGCCGTTCTTCGGCATCGTCTCGGAGATCTTCCCGGTCTTCAGCCGCAAGCCGATCTTCGGCTACAAGGGCCTGGTTTACGCCACGATCTCCATCGCCGCGCTGTCCGTGACCGTGTGGGCCCACCACATGTACGTCACCGGCTCGGTCCTGCTGCCGTTCTTCTCCTTCATGACGATGCTGATCGCGGTCCCGACCGGGGTGAAGTTCTTCAACTGGATCGGCACCATGTGGCGGGGATCGATCACCTTTGAAACCCCCATGCTCTGGAGCATCGGCTTCCTGGCGACGTTCCTCTTCGGCGGCCTCACCGGCATCATCCTGGCCTCCCCGCCGCTGGACTTCCACGTCTCCGATTCCTACTTCGTGGTGGCCCACTTCCACTACGTGGTCTTCGGAACCGTTGTTTTCGCGATGTTCGCCGGCTTCTACTTCTGGTGGCCGAAATGGACCGGGAAGATGCTCAACGAGCGCCTCGGCAAGATCCACTTCTGGATGCTGTTCCTCGGTTTCCACGGTACGTTCCTCATCCAGCACTGGCTCGGCGTCGAGGGCATGCCCCGCCGCTACGCGGACTACATGCCGCAGGACAACTTCACCTGGATGAACCAGTTCTCCACCTACGCCTCGTTCCTGCTGGGCGCCTCGCTGATCCCGTTCTTCTGGAACGTCTACATCACCTGGCGCAGCAACGAACGGGTTGAAGTGGATGACCCGTGGGGCTTCGGCGCCTCCCTCGAGTGGGCGACGTCCTGCCCGCCGCCGCGCCACAACTTCACGTCACTGCCGCGGATCCGTTCGGAGCGTCCGGCACTGGACCTGCACCACCCCGAACTGTCCCAGTCATACACCGTAGAGTCTCCTGCCCCGGCAGCAGCAACGCTCGGTAACGCCGACCAGAAGGATCAAGCCCAGTGAAAATCGAATCAAGAATTTTTGGATTCGGAGCGTTCTTCTTCATCCCGGTCTCGATCGTCTACGGATTCCTGACCGGCTGGACGGAGTGGGTTGGCATCCTTGGGGTGCTGCTGCTTGGCGGGCTCGCCGGCATGGTCGGCGCCTACCTGGCCTTCACCGGAAAGCGCGTCGGAATGCGTCCCGAGGACCGCAGCGATGCCGAGATCCACGAGGGGGCCGGTGAACAGGGCCACTTCAGCCCCTGGAGCTGGTGGCCGCTGGTTCTTGGCCTGGCCTGCGCAGGCGGGTTCCTCGGCCTGGCCATCGGATTCTGGATCGTCTACATCGCGGCCGGCCTTGCGGTCGTCGCCCTTGTCGGCTGGGTCTACGAGTACAGCCGCGGAGACCACGCGCACTAACGTCCGACAGGACACATATTGACCAACGACGGCGGGCCCCACCATTTGGTGGGGCCCGCCGTCGTTGGTGTTGCTGTTGCAGGGGAGCCCGTGCACGGCGCCTGTACCGCCTAGCGGGACCGGGCAGACTCCAGCAGTTCCCGCAGCCCGTCCAGGGCCGCCTCGACGTCCTCAGCGCTGTAACGGTCCGGAATGGCGCCCGGCTCCACCGCCAGGTGCACCTCACAGCCGAACTGGAAGTCCTCGGTCATGACCTCCAGCAGCGAGCGGGCATCCACGCCGGGCCTGCCGTCCTTGCTGATGGTCACGGGCAGCCCGGTGTCATGGACGGCGCGGACGAACAGCGCCGCGGGCCTTGCATGCAGTCCAATGCTGGCCTGGACGACTGCGTTCCGTACTGGCAACGGGGCTCCCTTGTCTCAGAATGTGGCGGTGCCGGCGGGGAACCGGCGCATTCAAGCCTAGCCGCGGCCGGCTTGCGGGGCGAACCAAGACAGCCCGGTGGTCTAGACCTGCGCCGGGGTGGCTTAACCTTGAGATATGACTCATTCCGGAAGGCCGCGCAGTGGCGGCCTCTGACGCGGCACGTATGGTCGGCGAGATCGACCGCAACAACGGCACGCCCATCTACGTCCAGCTGAGGGAAATCCTCCGGTCGCACATTGTGAGCGCCTGCCCGCCGGGGTCGGCGCTGCCCTCCGAACGGGACCTCGCCGAGCGCTTCGGCCTGGCCCGGATGACGGTGCGCCAGGCCATCGATGCCCTCGTCGGCGAGGAAGTCATCGAGCGTGTGGTGGGCCTGGGCACGTTTGTCCGGAAACCGAAGCTGGACCTGCAGGTCAAGCTGACCTCCTACAGCGAGGAAATGCAGCGACGCGGCATGGTTCCGGCGGCGAAGGTCCTCAGCTTCGAGCAGATCGGTGCCAGTGCCTTCCTGGCCCGTGAACTCCAGCTCGAGGAGGGGACGCCCCTGGTCCGGTTCCGCCGCCTGCTGCTCGCGGACAACGAACCCATGAGCGTGGACGAGAACTTCATCCCGGCCCACCGGGTGCCCGGACTGCTCGACGGCGAACCGCCCACCTCGCTGTACAACGTCCTCAGCGAACGCTACGGGCTGGTGATGGAGTGGGGGGAGGACATGATCGAAGCGACAGCCGCCTCCCCGTCCACCGCCCGACTGCTGAACGTCGAGGTGGGCTCGCCGCTGCTGAAGATCCAGCGCCACGCCTTCGTGGCCCGCGCCATGGTGGACTACTCGGTGTCCTATTACCGGGCCGACCGCTACAAGCTCTGGGTGCCGCTGCAGCGCCCCGGCGTCCGGCCGACCCGCAACTACGCGTCAGGGTACCGCCCCTAATAGCAACGCGGGGTCACATCGCGTTCATCCCAAGGGCCATAATCGGCGCGATGTGACCCCGCGTTGCTTGATTCCCGGAGATGCAGAAAAGGCCCGGTCCTGGTGGACCGGGCCTTTCTGGTGTTCACTGCAGCTGGTTAGTGGCTGAGCGTCTTCTGGGTGTCGCCTGACTCGATTGCCTCGTGGGCTCCGTGGTGGCCGTGGGCCGCCTCGAGCTCAGCGGGCGTTGCCGGGGCAACCCGGTCCTCGAAGAACCACTGCGACAGCTTCGCGCGGCGCTTCTCCTTCTTGTCAACGACGCCGTTGGCGTTCGGCTCCGCGGGAAGCGGGGACGGCGACTCGAAGCCGACCAGCTTGTAGCGCTTGTACTCGTCCAGCGGGGCGTGCACCTCGATGAACTCGCCGTGCGGCAGGCGCACGATACGGCCGGTTTCGCGGCCGTGCAGGGCGATCTCGCGGTCCTTGCGCTGCAGGGCCAGGGCGACGCGCTTCGTGACGATGAAGGCGATGACCGGGCCGATGAAGAACAGTGCGCGCAACCAGTAGGTCACATCGTTCAGCGACACGTGGAAGTGCGTGGCGATGAGGTCCGAGCCGGCAGCTGCCCACATGACGCAGTACCAGACGAAGCCAGCCATGCCGATGGCGGTACGGGTCGGAGCGTTGCGCGGACGGTCCAGGACGTGGTGCTCGCGGTCGTCCTTGGTGATCCAACGTTCGATCCACGGGTACATGAACAGCACGGTGAAGATGATCCCTGCCGGTACCAGGGCCGGGAGAAGCACGTTGAACGTGAAGACCTGGCCGAACCAGACCTGTTCGACACTCCAGTCACCGATGGTGCCGGGCATCAGGCGGAGGGCGCCGTCCACGAACCCGATGTACCAGTCAGGCTGGGTGCCGGCCGAGACGGGGGAGGGGTCGTAGGGGCCGTAGTTCCAGATCGGGTTGATGGTGAAGAACCCTGCCATGAGGGCGACGACACCGAACACGATGAAGAAGAAGCCGCCGGCCTTGGCCGCGTACACCGGGCCAAGAGGGTATCCGACGACGTTTCCGTCGTTGCGTCCCGGGCCGGGGTACTGGGTGTGCTTGTGCACGACCACCATAAAGAGGTGCATCACGATCATCAGCAGGATGAGCGCCGGAACCAGCAGGATGTGGAGCATGTACAGGCGGCCGATGATGACCGTGCCGGGGAATTCTCCACCGAAGAGGAAGAACGAGATGTACGTTCCGATCACCGGGATGGACTTGATCACGCCGTCGATGATGCGCAGGCCGTTGCCGGAGAGCAGGTCATCGGGGAGGGAGTAGCCGGTGAAGCCGGCAGCCATCGAGAGGATGAGCAGCACGCCGCCCACCACCCAGTTCATTTCGCGGGGCTTGCGGAATGCGCCGGTGAAGAAGACGCGGAGCATGTGTACGGAGACCGACGCGACAAACAGCAGCGCGGACCAGTGGTGGACCTGGCGCATGAAGAGACCGCCGCGGACATCGAAGGAGATGTCCAGCGAGGAGCTGTAGGCCACCGACATTTCAACGTTCTTCAGCGGTGTGTAGGAGCCCTGGTAGTGCGTCTCCGCCATCGACGGATCAAAGAAGAACGTCAGGAACGTGCCCGAGAGCAGCAGGATGACGAAGGAGTACAGCGCCACCTCACCGAACATGAACGACCAGTGGTCCGGGAAGACCTTGCGGCCGAATTCACGAAGGATCCCGGATCCGCCGACGCGCTCGTCAACGAAGTTGGTGATGCGGCCGCCCTTGGTCTTGGCGACGAAGGCGGGGGCATTAGGCGTTGATGCTGCGCTCATGCTCATCACGCTCCCAATAGCTAGGTCCTACAGGTTCTTTGAAGTCGCTCGTGGCGACCAGGTAGCCCTCGGAGTCAACCGCGATGGGCAGCTGGGGGAGGGGCCGGCTGGCCGGGCCAAAGATAACCTTGCATTCCTGGGTCAGGTCGAAGGTTGACTGGTGGCACGGGCAGAGCAGGTGGTGGGTCTGCTGCTCGTACAGGGCAACAGGGCAACCAACGTGGGTGCAGATCTTGGAGTACGCCACAATTCCGTTGTAGCCCCAGTCTTCACGGCCGGGGGAAGGGTTGAGCGATTCCGGGTTCAGGCGCATCAGCAGAACAACGGCCTTGGCCTTCTCGTTCAGCTTGCCCTCGTGCAACTCGTTCAGGCCTTCCGGAATGACGTGGAAAGCAGAACCGATGGTGACGTCGGCGGCCTTGATCGGGGTACCGTCAGGGTCGCGGGTCAGCCGCTTGAGCTTGCCCTCCTGCGGCGCCCACATGGTGTGCGCGAGTGCCTTGTCAGGACGCGGACCCAGGTCACCGAAGACGGCGAGGGCCGGCAGGGGAGCCAGCGCCACGGCGCCCAGCAGGGTGTTGCGGATCAGCGGCCGGCGCTTGATGCCGGTTTCCTCGACGATGTCGTCGACGATCCGGACAGCGGCCTGGCGGTCTTCCTCGGTGCGGATGGCATGGCGCTCTTCCGAGACTTCATGGTCCGGCATGAGGGCCTTGGCCCAGTGCACGATTCCGGTGCCGATGCCAAGCATGGCAAAGGCGGTGCCCAGGCCCAGCAGCGCGTTCTGCAGCCGGATCGTCGCGATCGCAGTGTCATCCCCCAGATCGATGGCAAAGTACGCCACCAGGAATATCAGGGTGCCAACGACCGAAGTCCCGAACAGCAGGGCTACCTGCCGTTCTGCTCGCTTGGCGGCCTTCGGGTCCGTGTCAGCCAGGCGCAAACGATGCGGAGGAATTCCAGGATCCTGGAACTTCTCCACCTCATTCTGACCAGCCGTAGCTACGGTGCCCGAGTGGTTCGGACTGCCGTCACTATGGTTGCCCATAATTCGCCTCATCCCTCTCTCGTCTCGGCGAGTGCCGAGTTAGCTTTCAATTCAAACTGCTGACGGGTCAGCAGAAAACTCTTACAGGTGCTGCAGGTGGGCTTAGGACGTCCGGGACGTCAGCCAGATGGTGAAGGCGATGATGACGCCCAGGCCGGCGATCCAGACAAACAGGCCTTCGGACACCGGGCCCAACGAACCCAGATCCGCGCCGCCGGGAGAACCGTTGGCTTCGATCTGCTTCAGGAAGGTGATGATGTCGCGCTTGCCCTCGGGGCCGATGTTGGCGTCGCTGAAGACCGGCATGTTCTGCGGGCCGGTGACCATCGCTTCGTAGATGTGCTTGCCGGACACGTCCGCCAGGGCCGGAGCGAACTTGCCCCGGGTCAGCGCGCCGCCAGCGGCAGCAGCGTTGTGGCACATGGCGCAGTTCACGCGGAACAGTTCGCCACCCTTGGCAGCGTCGCCCTGTTCATCGAGGACATTTGCTTCGGGGATGGACGGGCCGGGGCCGAGCGATGCAACGTAAGCGGACAGCTGGTGCGTCTGCTCCTCGTTGAACTGGGCCGGCTTCTTGTAGGCCTGCGGGCCGTTCATCTGCATGGGCATGCGGCCGGTGCCGACCTGGAAGTCAACGGCGGCAGCGCCGACGCCAACCAGCGAGGGGCCGTCTTTGGACCCGCTGGCGCCCATGCCGTGGCAGGTGGCGCAGTTGGCGGCAAAGAGCTTGCCGCCTTCCTCTGCGTCATTTGCGCTGAAGCTGGTGGTGGCCTTGGCCTGGTTGACGGTGGTGGCAACGGCGTACAGCCCACCAGTGACCAGGAGGCCCATCAGCAGCAGTGCGATTGCTGCTAGCGGGTGACGTCGCTTCTGCGAGAGTGCCTTCACGTGGTGGTTCCTTTTTTCGATCCTGCGTTGGCTCCGGGAGCCACTTCTTGAAATTCTGCCTCTTGTAGAAAAAGAGTCAAGTCTTGCTACTTGAGCACGTAGATGACCAGGAAGAGGCCGATCCAGACGACGTCGACGAAGTGCCAGTAGTACGAGGTGACGATCGCGGAAGTTGCCTCGAAGTGGCCGAACTTCTTCGCTGCGAAGGAGCGGCCCATGATGAGGAGGAAGGCAACCAGGCCGCCGATAACGTGCAGGCCGTGGAAGCCCGTGGTGATGTAGAACGCCGAGCCATAGGCGTTGGAGGAGAGTGAGACATGCTCGGAAACGAGCATGGCGTACTCAGTCGCCTGGCCGGCCACGAAGAAGGCACCCATGATGAATGTCAGGGTGAACCATTCGTTCATTCCCCAGCGGGTGAAGCTGAGGCGGCCGCCGCTTCGACGCGGCTGAAGCCGCTCAGCGGCGAAGACGCCCATCTGGCAAGTAAAGGAACTTGCCACGAGGACGATCGTGTTAATGAGCGCAAAGGGGAAGTTGAGCTTGGCTGTCTCTTCGGCCCACATCAGTCCGGAAGTCGAACGGAGTGTGAAGTACATGGCAAAGAGACCGGCGAAGAACATCAACTCACTGGACAGCCAGACTACGGTTCCAACAGAAACCATGTTCGGGCGATTCAGCGTCGGGTGCGCCGGGGTACTGGGGGCATGGGTCGCAGATGTCACATAGACATTATGTCTATAAAACTCCCTCCTGCCCAACGCAAACCGCGTTTTCGGAGGACTTTTTCTACAAAGACGCGAATTCGCGCGGAAAAGTTCCCGGACCCGTTCACATTGGTCTTTGCAGTGCGCACCTCGATAGCATCAGAACGTGACTTCTCAGGCATCTGCACAGGCGGCAGTCAACACGTGGCCGCGGCTCATCAACGCCCTCATCGACGGGACGGATCTCACCGCCGGCAACACGGAGTGGGCGATGAACTCGATCATGTCGGGGGAGGCCACGCCGGCCCAGGTTGCCGGGTTCCTCGTGGCGCTGCGGTCCAAGGGCGAAACCGTGGACGAACTTGTCGGCCTGGTCGAGGCGATGATCGCGAACGCAAGCCCCATTGAGATAGCAGGGCAGAAGCTGGACATCGTCGGCACCGGGGGAGACCAGCAGAACACGGTCAACATTTCCACCATGGCCGCGCTGATCGCGGCAGGTGCCGGCGCCAAGGTGGTGAAGCACGGCAACCGTGCAGCTTCCTCGACCTCAGGGTCCGCGGATGTCCTCGAAGCCTTGGGGGTCCGGCTGGACCTGCCGATCCCGCGGGTGGCCCTCAACGCGGAAGAGGCGGGCATCACCTTCTGCTTCGCCCAGGTCTTCCATCCCTCAATGCGGCATGCCGCCGTCGCCCGCCGGGAACTCGGTGTGCCGACGGCGTTCAACTTCCTGGGCCCCATGATCAACCCGGCCCATGTGCAGGCCTCGGCCGTGGGTGTGGCCAATGAGCGTATGGCCCCGCTGGTGGCGGGCGTGCTGGCCAAGCGCGGCAGCCGGGGGCTGGTGTTCCGTGGGAATGACGGACTGGACGAGCTCACCACGACCGGGCCGTCCCGGGTGTGGGAAATCCGGAACGGGTCGGTGAACGAGGAAATGTTTGATCCGCGCGACCTCGGCATCCGCCAGGCAACCCTTGAGGAACTGCGCGGCGGGGACGCCGCGGCCAATGCCGCCGTCGTGCGGTCCGTGCTTGCCGGCGCACCCGGTCCGGCGCGCGATGCCGCCCTGCTGAATGCCGCCGCCGGACTGGTGGCCTTTGATCTGGACGCCGCCGGCCCGTTCAGCGAGCGGATGGCCGCCGCATTAAAGCGCGCCGAAGAGTCCATCGAATCCGGTGCGGCGGCAGCCGTGCTGGACCGGTGGGTAGCACTCTCGCGCAGCTGAGCAGTCCCAGGCAACGCCGGTGGCAGGACGGCTCAACGGCCTGGCCCTGCCCGCTGAGTCCTACTGCTCGAAGCCGAGGGCGAAGGCCGCGTCGAGGTCGTGCTGGGAATACGCCCGGAAGGCGATCTGGGTGGTGGTGTGGACGACGCCGGGAACCTTGGAGAGTTTGTCCGCGATGACGTCGGCGAGATCGTCGTGCTTCGGAACCCGGGCGATGGCGATGAGATCCCATTCGCCGGTCACAGAATAGACCTCGCTGATGCCCTGGATGGCGGAGATTTCTTCCGCGGTCTCCGGGATGCGGGAAGCGTCTGTCTTAATCAGGACGAAAGCGGTGACCACGTGTGAGCCTTTCCGGATCTGTTGCGCCGTTGCCGGCCAAGTGAAGTCGCCCGGACGGTACTCCTCCGGGCCTCGGCCATGTCCCTGCAAGCCTAGTCCATCACGCCCCGCGGCGGCGTGTGCTGAGCCGGCGGACGCCGGCGGCCAGGAACCGGTATCCGAGCAGCAGGACGCCCAGGCTGAGCAGTGCCACGATGACGAACGGCAGAACCACCGTCTGCCCGGTGACGGCCCGCAGGAGCATGCCAATCACGACCGTGCCGAGCCAGACACCAACTCCGGCGGGCCAGAGGGCCAGGGGCGAGCGCCACACGCGCAGTGCCAGCCAGGACAGCGCTGCGCCGGCGAGGAAGGGCCAGGCAGTGGAGAAGACGCCTATAACGACGTCCCCGCGCTGATGGGCGTCCCGGCCGATGGCGGCGAAGACGAGAATCAGTGCGGCATCGGCGCAGGCGGCCAGCACTGCCGTCCGGCGTGCCGCCGTTCCCGGTGTGGAGGGGGTGGAGGAAGGGCGGCGGAGAGGAGGTGTTGCGGAAGGCATGGTCCAAGCGTAGCCGGGCCCGGTGGAGGCCGCAGATCAGGCTTTCGCGGTTGCGGCCCTGTCGGCGATGCCGGTGGGTACAACGCCGTCGTTGTGCCGGGTATCCGGCGGGGCTAGGCTCGGGCTGAAAACCCGCACTGCCGCCGGACACCGCCGCGCGGCACGGGCCGTACGGAAAGAGGACAGACCGTGGCCGAGAAGATCACCACCTGCCTGTGGTTCGACAACCAGGCGGAGGAAGCCGCCGGGTTCTACGCATCCGTCTTCGACGGCGGGAAGGTGCTGGAAGTCTCCCGCTACGGAGAGGGGGGTCCGGGCCCGGCGGGCCAGGCGATCACCGCGCGGTTCGAAATCGACGGCCGGACGTTTACGGCCTTGAACGGTGGACCGGCCTTTACCTTCAACGAGTCGGTCTCCTTCGTCATCGACTGCTCCTCCCAGGAGGAGGTCGACCGCTACTGGGACGCCCTCGGCGCGGGCGGCACCGAAAGCCAGTGCGGCTGGCTCAAGGACCGGTACGGGGTCTCGTGGCAGGTGGTCCCTTCCGTGCTGGGCGAGCTGCTCGGCGGACCGGACCCGGAAGGCTCCCAACGCGCCATGCAGGCCATGCTGGGAATGCGGAAGCTCGATATCGCGGCGCTGCAGAAGGCCTACGACGGCAGCTGAGCGGGGACAGCGGACCTGGACAGTGCCGGGGCTGCGGTGGAGTTGGCAGTTGCGTCTTGCCGTCAGTTCCTCCCAGGGTGTCCAATCCATATAGACACCGCACCCTGCAAGGACGCCGGCGGTCCGGCCGGCCGACGGATGCAAGCGAGGAGGTTCCCATGCCTGCGAAAGACGCCAAGGTTCCGGGGAAGGCCGCCGCCCGGGGCACGTCCGAACTCCGGCGGGCCGACGCGTCCGATGTCCGGCCGCCCGAACAGCCGGAGCTGATCCGGAATGTGGCGCTGGTTGGCCACTCGGGCGCCGGGAAGACGATGCTGTCCGAGGCGCTGCTGGCCGCCACTGGTGTGATTTCGCGGAAAGGCTCCATCACCGAAGGCACCACTGTGAGCGACTCTGAGCCTGCCGCCGTCCACCAGCAACGCTCCGTCGCCCTCTCCGTGGTTCCCGTGGTGGTTGGCGGCGTCAAGGTGAACCTGCTCGACACGCCGGGGTACCCGGACTTCGTCGGCGAACTGCGCGCCGGGCTGCGCGCGGCGGACGCGGCGCTGTTCGTCGTCTCGGCTGTTGACGATATCGATGCTGCCACCACGGCACTGTGGGGAGAATGCCAGCGCGTGGGCGTTCCGCGGGCGGTGGTGATCAGCCGGCTGGACCACCCCCGCGCGGACTTTGAGGCGGTGCTCGGGAGATGCCAGCGGGCGTTCGGCGACACGGTCCTGCCGCTCTACCTGCCGGTCCGCAACGGGACGCAGGTCACCGGATTGCTGGGCCTGCTCTCGGAAACTGTTTCAGCCCCGCCGACGGATGAGGCGCTGCCCGTGTCCCGGAAGGCGAACGACGTCGAACGCGCCGCCTCTGCGGCGGCGCGGGGTGAGCTCATCGAAGGGATCATCGCCGAAAGCGAGGATGAGTCGCTGATGGAGCGGTACCTCGGAGGCGAGGAAATCCCTCCTGAAATCCTCGTCAGCGACCTGGAGACGGCCGTCGCCAGGGGTTCCTTCCACCCGGTGATCGCCACGTCCGCCGAGACCGGCGTCGGCCTGGCGGAACTGCTGGAGGTCGTGGCACGGGCCTTCCCCCCGCCAACCGAACGTGGCGGGCCTGCGGTGTCCTACCTTGATGGCACACCCGCCGCCGCACCGGACTGCGACCCAGCGGGGCCGCTGCTGGGTGAAGTGGTGCGCACCAGCATCGACCCGTTCCTGGGCCGTGTCTGCCTGGTCCGCCTCTTTTCCGGCACGCTGCGCGAGGACACGGCCGTCCATGTGGCCGGGCACGGCATGGCGGACCGGGGCCACGCCGACCACGACAGCGACGAGCGCGTCTCCCACGTGTATTCGCCGCTTGGATCCAGCCTGCGGCCGGTGCCGTACAGCGTGGCAGGGGACATCTGCGCCCTCACGAAACTGGGGCCGGCTGAAACCGGTGACACGGTATCCGCCAAGGACATGCCGCTGCTGATCCAGCCGTGGGAGATGCCGGACCCGCTGTTGCCGGTTGCCGTCGAGGCGGCCTCCCACGGCGACGAGGATGCCCTGGCCCGGAGCCTGGGCAAGGTCGCGGCCGGGGACCCGGCGCTCCGCGTGGAACGGAACGCCGAAACGCACCAACTTATCCTCTGGTGCATGGGCGAGGCGCACGCGGACGTCGTCCTGGGGAGGCTGCGCGAGCAGGGCGTCAACCTGCAGACGGTCGACGTGATCACTCCGCTGCGGGAGACGTTTGCCGGGCGAACGGCGGGCCACGGCCGGCACGTCAAGCAGTCCGGCGGCCACGGCCAGTACGCGGTTTGCGACATCGAGGTGGAACCTCTGGAACGCGGTGCCGGCTTTGAATTCATCGACAAAACCGTGGGAGGGGTCATTCCGGGACCCTTCATCGCCTCGGTGGAGAAGGGCGTGCGGGCGCAGATGCAGAAGGGCGTCTTGGCCGGCTTCCCGGTGGTGGACATCAGGGTGACCCTGCTCGGCGGCAAGGCCCACAGCGTGGATTCTTCGGACGCCGCCTTTCAGGCTGCCGGGGCATTGGCCCTGCGGGAGGCCGCGGCCGCCGGGAACATCCAGCTGCTGGAACCCGTCTCGGCCGTCACCATCAGCGTCTCGGATGAGCATGTGGGCGCGGTGATGAGTGACCTGTCATCGCGCCGGGCCCGGCTGACCGGAACGACGTCGACCGGGGGAGCCCTGACGGAGATCACGGCCGAAGTGCCGGACCAGGAACTCCTGCGGTACACGATTGAGCTTCGGGCCCTGACGTCGGGCAGCGGACGATTCGGCCGGAGCTACCTGCGCCACGAACCGGTGCCCGCGGCCGCAGCCCGTGCCGCCACGAAGGACTGAAGACCCTTCCGGGACGCGCAACGGCAGCCCTGCCGAGTGGCCTATTTGAGGACAGAGCTGAGGGGCGCGTTTTTCAGGTTGGACGTGGTGCCGCCGGTGTTGCTGGAATCGTGGACCACCAGCAGGCCCTCTTCGAACTGCGGACCGGCATTCAGGCTTGTGACGTCGAAGCCATCCGTGCCTGTCACGGCGTCGATTGCCCGTTGCCGGCGAGCGAGAAGCTCTTGATGTACGGGTTGCTGCCGGAGCGGTCGTAGATGGCGATGGTGGAGTTGCCCTGGCTGGATACGAAGAGGTGCCCGGTGCCGTTGGCGCCATAAGCGATGCTCATCCCCTCGATGTCGGCTACCAGCCGCCCAGCTCCCACTGCGTCCACAGAAGTGCGAGTGGCTCCCGCGCCAGGTTCAGCGCCGTACTTCCAGACCGCCACGTCCTCCTGGCCGACATACAAGTGACCCAGCTCATCGTCAGCCACGCAGCCTTCGGTGATGCTGTTGATCGGGAGTGTCCTCACGAGGGTGGCGTCCACCTTTCCCTGTCCGTTGTCGAACAGTTCGAACTGCTGGATCGAACCTGACACGTTGGGCGTGACGAAGGCGTAGAACTCTCCGCTTACTTGGCTGTGATACATGCAGAAACCGTAGTTGGGTGCGAAGGTCGGGATGTTGCGGGCGGCCGGTGGCGACAGGGTTCTCGTCGTTGTATCCAGTGACCACAATGCCAGCGTGTTGGTGGTCCGATTATTTGCACCCACCAGCACCGTCGGATTCCCTGACAACGGGAAGCCTGTTCTCAAGTCGACGTTGCCGATCATGCCGTCCGCCCGGAACTGGACCAGCCTGCCAGCCATGTCGAAGACCCCGATGCCCCCGCCAGTGCTCGCCTTGTTGTCAGCAATCACAACGCTGTTGGCTGGCGCTGCGGGGTCAACCCAGATCGCAGAGTCGTCCGAAACGTCGCCTGTACCCGTGAAACCGACGGTTTCGACTACGGCCAGAGGACCCAACACCGGAGGCGTCGTCGTTGTCGGCGTCGGCGTCGGTGTTGCGGTCGCCGTTGCGGTCGGTGTGGCTGTCGGCGTCGGTGTTGCGGTCGCGGTCGGTGTTGCCGTCGCGTCCAGCCAGCGCACCAAGCGCGGTCGCCAGGGACTCGACGTGGACGCCGCGTTCATCCTTCATGTTGCCGAGCAACCGCTCAAGGATGATCCGGCCGCCAAGCCGGGCTCCGGGCAGGGGATCGCTTGCGGCGCGGGTCGGTGCGCCGTCCTGCGGCCCGTCGTTTTTTCGGCTGAACTTTCCGAACATGTTGTCCCCCAACGTGAAGGCCTACCCGACCAGCTCTGGTCGATACGGCAGACGAAGAACCGTGCAATCGAGACAGCATATGCCGTCAGGAGGCCGTGATCTCGTGCGGAGGCTGCCTGCACGGGCTGTCGGGAGACGGGCCGTCCCGTGGGGATTCTCCCCGTCCAAATCTGAATTCTCCGTCAGAGACAGTCCCCGTGCTGACGCGGGGTTCCGGCGGGACGGCATGGACGGGTCCCGCCGGGGCTTTGACCGCGCCAGAATTGTGCAACGCTGGTTGTATGGATCTGGAGGTAACGCCCGCGCTCACGATTCCCTCGTCGGAACTTGGCTGGCGGTTCTCGCGTTCGTCCGGGCCCGGCGGTCAACACGTGAACACGTCGGACAGCCGTGTTGAACTCTCGTGGAACGTCGGCGATTCGGCAGCGCTTTCGGATGACCAGCGGTTGCTGCTGGTTACGCGTCTCGGACGACGTCTCGTCGCCGGGGTGATCACCGTGACCGCTTCGGAGCGGCGCTCCCAGCTACGCAATCGTGAGATCGCCTTGGCCAAGCTCGCCGAACTTGTGGCAGAGGGTCTCGCCCCCGGCCCTGCCCGGCGCCGCGCGACCAAACCCACCCGGGGCTCGAACCGCCGGCGCCTGGTTGCAAAGGAACAGCGGGCAGCGACGAAACGGCAACGACAACGGCCGTCCGCCGAGTAGCTCTATCCAACCGACGCCTCGGAAGCCCATCCGTCAACTTCAGGCATTCGGAACTGGGGGAGTGGTGTCAGGGGACAATGGCCGGTAGCGTCTGCCCACGGGCGCCCATGATGTGCATGATTGTGGCGAGCAAATCAGTCCGCTGATTGTTCGGCAGGATTGACATCGCTTGGCGCAGCGGCCGTTCAACGGTGGCCCGGCGGGATTGGCCATCCTTGGGTTGCCATGGGAACGCCGCGGCGGCGGTGAGGTTCTGACTTGGCGCGAACTTCGTCCTTTCAGCAGATCCTGCAGCCAAACCACTTCACGCGGGAACTGAACTTATCCGGTTGAGTCCTATCCTCAGCACTTGGGCATACGGGTGAGCCACGTCTGGGGAATCGAACCAGACATCCTCGTATTCGGGCCGCCCAGGAGCCTCCTCTCAGGAGTCCGCGCAACGTAGTGCTGGTCGCTGCTGGTCGCTGCTGGTGGTGACGTGTTCTAGGCCTGTGAGTGCTTCGTGGGGCTGGTGGCTCGACTGTCAACGATCTGCATCTGCTGCCCTGAACTGGACCCATGCGATTAGCCGCTCAGCGTTGGCGCGAAGTTTTTCTTCTGTGTGCTCATCGATGTACTTCAGGATTTCGACGTCCAGGCAGCCGAAGCCGGGGAGTGCGTATCACCGGGTCCTAATCTGCAAAATCTGCAAGCGGATCCCTTTTACTTGACATAATGTTGATTATCGGCGATAAATAGCGGGAGCTGAAGTGGGGCGCAAACTCCCTGTGCGTTCTCAATCCGGATGTAAGTGTCTCATCGACCCTGTCAGCCTGTGGATGCCAGCGCGCGCCTCACCGAGAAGCGTCAGGCGGAGCCGCGCCACATGATTTCGGTTTCCAGGACCCGTGGCGGGCTGGGCTGCCCCTGAAGCTGGGCCAGGACGAGTTCGGCGGCGGCGCTCCCCAAAAGGTCTGCCGGCTGACGGACGGTGGAGAGCTGGGGCCGGCACCTCAATGCCCAGCTGCTGTCATCGAATCCGACGATACCGACGTCCTCCGGCACCCGCCGGCCGGCTTCCTGCAGCGCGGTCATTGCTCCTGCAGCAACGGCATCCGAGGCCGCGAAGACACCGTCGAGGTCGGGGGCATGGCTAAGCAGCTGCTGCATTCCCTCCAGGCCGGCGGCATAAGTGTACAGAGGAAATTCAACGACCATCCGCGGGTCGAACCGCTCCCCCATTGCGGCCCGAAAGCCGGCCAATCGGTCCTGGCCCGAATCGCGGTCCAGGGCGCTGGCTATCATGCCAACCCGCTGCCGCCCGGTCGCCAGCAGCCTGCCGGTGATACTGCGGGCGGCCTCGACGTTGTCGATGGCAGCGTACGGAAGGTCCGGGGTGCCGTCGGGATGCCCGACGAAGGCGGCGGGCAGCCCGATCTCGGCAATGGCGGCCGCAATCGGGTCCGAGGCGCGCGCCGAAATGATGACCGCGCCGTCGACCAGGCCGCCACGCAGGTAATCCGCCACCCTGCGGCTGTCCCGGTCCGAGTCAATAATGAGGGAAACCAGCTGATAGTGGGCTTGTGAAAGCACCTCATTTGCCCCCAGCAGGATCGAGCCGATGTTGGGGTCCTCAAACAGCAGCGAGTGTGGCTCGTGGATGATCAGGCCGATGGCCCGGGACTCCTGGGTGACGAGATTCCGGGCGGCGCTGTTGCGGACATAACCCACCCGTGCGATAGCCAGTTCGACCGCCTGTTTGGCCTCAGCGGAAACATATTTCTCCCCGTTAACAACCCGGGAT
The DNA here is from genome assembly GCF_040547365.1 of Pseudarthrobacter sp. PvP090. Lineage (NCBI taxonomy): Bacteria > Bacillati > Actinomycetota > Actinomycetes > Micrococcales > Micrococcaceae > Pseudarthrobacter > Pseudarthrobacter sp. PvP090. The sequence continues at coordinate 93,963 of NZ_JBEPPO010000007.1, read as the reverse complement.
ACCGTGCCCCGGGAAAGCCCTGCAGCGTCCGCGACGTCGTTGATTGTGGCGCGTCGGGCCCGGGTGCGTGTTAGGGACATATCTGTACTGTATCGGAGCCGGCGGGCGTGGTGTCGTGCCCGCGGCCATTGACAGTCCGACGGCGGCATGGCTAGTCTGTGAACGCTCCCAGACAACGTCTTCGCTCAAGGCACTGTGGCTCTGGGAGCGTTCACAGATCGCTACAACAGCGTCCAAGATCACGGGGTCGATCCTCGCCTTGCACGTGCGGCAGGCCGAAGGAGCAGTGTTGAGCCCCAGCAAAACGCCAGTCACCGAGCTGTCCGGAAACGGAAAGCTCGTCTATGGCTGCGATTACAACCCCGAACAATGGGACAGCGGCGTGTGGCAGGAAGACGTCCGCCTCATGAAGACAGCCGGCGTCAACCTTGTAGCAGTCAACATTTTCGGCTGGGCAGAGCTCGAGCCCTCCCCCGGGAAGTACTCTTTCGAGCGGCTTGACGAGATTCTTGAATTGCTGCACGCCAATGGCATCGGAGTGAACCTCGGCACTGGAACTTCGTCGACCCCGGCGTGGCTGACCACTCTGCACCCCGACATCCTCCCCCAGTCAGCCTCGGGTACCCGGGCGTGGCCGGGCGGACGCCAGGCGTGGTGCCCCAGTTCCCCCGTCTACCGGGAACATGCCTTGCGATTGGTAGACGTGGTGTCCCGGCGCTATGGCTCGCACCCGGCCGTCCGCCTGTGGCACGTCTCCAATGAACTCGGATGCCACAACGCCCTCTGCTACTGCGATGTCTCGGCGTCGGCGTTCCGCAGATGGCTTGTCGACCGGTACGCCACTCTCGATGCACTCAACGAGGCATGGGGCACAACCTTCTGGTCCCAGCGATACTCAGACTGGCAACAGATCCTTCCTCCCCGCGTGACCGTTTCCACCAACAATCCAACGCAGATGCTCGACTTCCACCGCTTCAGCTCCGATGAGCTGCTGGGCTACTACCAATCTGAAACTGGCGTCCTGCGCCAGCACAGTGCGGTTCCGGTCACCACGAATTTCATGGTCACCGCGCACATCCGCAACCAGGACTACTGGTCCTGGGCCCCACACGTGGATGTCATTGCCAACGACCACTACCTCGACCATCGCCTCGGCTCCCCCACCACCGAACTTGCCTTCGCCGCCGACACCACCCGGGGGCTCGCCCAGGGCCTGCCCTGGATGCTGATGGAACACTCAACCTCGGCCGTGAACTGGCAGCCCCGCAACATCGCCAAGGGCCCCGGGGAGATGCACAGGAACTCCTTGGCCCACCTTGCCCGCGGCGCCGACGGGCTCTGCTTCTTCCAATGGCGCGCCTCCGTCCAGGGCAGCGAAAAGTTCCACTCGGCGATGCTGCCCCACGCCGGAACCGATTCACGCATCTGGCGGGAGGCCGTCGAACTCGGCGGAATCCTCGAAAAACTCTCGGAGGTCGGGGGCACCACCGTCAGCGCCGAGGCCGCCTTGGTCTTCAGTTGGGAGGCATGGTGGGCCTACGACCAGGAATCCCATCCCTCCTCCGATGTCCAGTATCTCGATCAGCTCCACGCGGCCTATAAGGCGCTGTGGGACGCGGGAATCACTGTCGACGTCGTCGCCCCCGGCGCCGATCTCTCCCGCTACAAACTTGCCGTCGTGCCCGGGCTTTACATTGTCCGGGACAAGGATGCCGCCGAACTGTCGGAGTACGTCAGGAACGGTGGCCACGCCATCATCACGTTCTTCAGCGGCATCGTCGACGAAAACGAGAAGGTCCGCGCCGGAGGCTACCCCGGGGCCTTCCGTGAACTGCTGGGCATCCGCACCGAGGAGTTCTTCCCCCTGCCCCCGGGGAAGACCCTGGCCCTCGACAACGGATCAACAGCCTCGCTGTGGACGGAAGCGCTGCGCCTGGAAGGCGCCGGCGCGAAAGTTTCCGTAATCGAGGGGCACCTGGCCGGCACGGCGGCCGTCACCCGGAACCGCCACGGCTCCGGCGATGCCTGGTACATCGGCACGGCCCTTGACCCTTCGGCGCTGCGCGACGTTGTCGTTGAAGCAGCCGCAGGGGCGGGAGTTACAGTCCTGGCGCCCCCGGAAGGTCTTGAAACAGTTGTCCGCTCCGGAGCGGACCACAGTTACCTCTTCCTCATCAACCACTCGGAAGAAGAGCACAAATACGTTGTGCAGGGCCACGAACTGATTGTCGGCGAAGACGTCCCCGGCATCGCCGTGATTCCGCCGGGCGCGGTGCGCGTTGTTCGAATCACCAACCCCACACCTTAAATTAATGGCCCGGGCCGCAGCGGGTCTCGTCAGCTGGCGACATAGGCCGCCAGGTGCTCGCCGGTGAGGGTGCTCCGGCCGGCGATCAGCTCGGCCGGTGTGCCCTCGAAGACGATCCGGCCGCCGTCGTGGCCGGCGCCCGGGCCGAGGTCGATGATCCAGTCGGCGTGCGCCATGACGGCCTGGTGGTGCTCGATGACGATGACCGACTTGCCGGAATCCACCAGCCGGTCGAGAAGGCCCAGCAGGTTCTGCACATCGGCGAGGTGCAGGCCGGTGGTGGGCTCGTCGAGGACGTAAACGTCACCCTTCTCGGCCATCTGGGTGGCCAGCTTCACGCGCTGCCGCTCGCCGCCGGACAGTGTGGTGAGCGGCTGCCCGAGGGTCAGGTAGCCAAGCCCGACGTCCACGAGCCGGTCGAGGATCTTGTGCGCCGCCGGCGTCTTCGCCTCGCCGGCACCAAAGAACGCCTCGGCCTCGGTCATCGACATGGCCAGCACTTCGGCGATGTTGCGGCCGCCCAGCTTGTATTCCAGGACTGACGCCTGGAACCTCCTGCCCTCGCAGTCCTCGCAGGTGGACTCGACGGTGGCCATCACGCCCAGCTCGGTGAAGATGACGCCCGCGCCGTTGCAGGTGGGGCATGCACCTTCCGAGTTGGAGCTGAACAGTGCCGGCTTCACGCCGTTGGCCTTGGCGAACGCCTTGCGGATCGGCTCAAGAAGGCCCGTGTACGTCGCCGGGTTGCTGCGCCGGGACCCCTTGATGGCCCCCTGGTCGATCACCACCACGCCGTCCCGTCCGGCGACTGAGCCCTGGATCAGCGAGCTCTTACCGGAGCCGGCCACGCCCGTAAGCACGCACAGCATGCCGAGCGGGATATCGACGTCGACGTCCCGGAGGTTGTGTGTTGAGGCGCCACGCACCGCGAGCGTCCCGGCCGGCGTGCGCACCGATTCCTTTACCCTGGCCCGGTCATCGAGATGGCGCCCGGTGATGGTGTCACTCCCCCGGAGCCCTTCCACGCTTCCTTCAAAGCAGACGCGGCCGCCCTCGGTGCCTGCGCCGGGGCCAAGGTCAACAACGTGGTCGGCGATGGCGATGGTCTCCGGCTTGTGCTCGACGACGAGGACAGTATTGCCCTTGTCGCGCAGCTGCAGCAGCAGCTGGTTCATCCGCTCGATGTCATGCGGGTGCAGGCCGATCGTCGGCTCGTCAAAGACGTACGTGACGTCCGTGAGGGACGATCCAAGGTGCCGGATCATCTTGGTACGCTGGGCCTCGCCCCCGGACAGCGTGCCCGCCGGCCGGTCCAGCGAGAGGTAGCCCAGGCCGATTTCGGCGAACGAGTCGAGCAGGTGCTGCAGGCCTTTGAGGAGCGGCGCGACCGAAGGCTCGTTGAGCCCGCGGACCCACCCAGCCAGGTCGCTGATCTGCATCCCGCACAGCTCGGCAATGTTCTTGCCGTGGATCTTCGAGGACCTGGCCTCCGGGCTGAGCCGCGTGCCGCCGCACTCGGGGCACGCCTGGAACGTGATGGCACGCTCCACGAAGGCCCGGATGTGAGGCTGCATCGCGTCGACGTCCTTGGAGAGCATCGATTTCTGGATCTTCGGGATCAGGCCCTCGTACGTGAGATTGATGCCCTCGACCTTGATCTTGGTCGGCTCCTTGTAGAGGAGATCATGCATTTCCCTCTTGGTGAACTTCGCGATCGGCTTGTCCATGTCGAAGCCGGCGCCGCTGAAAATACGGCCGTACCAGCCGTCCATGCTGTAGCCGGGGATCGTCAGCGCACCCTCGGCGAGCGACTTGGACTCGTCGTAGAGCGCGGTGAGGTCGAAGTCGGAGACCGAGCCCATGCCCTCGCACCGCGGGCACATCCCGCCCAGGTAGACCGCGTCGTGGACGACGCTCTTCTCGACCCTGCCGCCTTTCTCGGTGCTCATCACCCCGCTTGCCTTCCGTGTCGGGACGTTGAAGGAGAACGCTGTCGGGGGCCCCACGTACGGCGATCCCAGCCGGCTGAAAAGGATCCGGAGCATGGCGTTGGCGTCGGTGGCGGTGCCCACCGTGGAGCGGGGGTTGGCGCCCATCCGCTCCTGGTCGACGATAATCGCCGTCGTCAGCCCCTCGAGATGGTCGGCGTCGGGCCGTGCCAGGTTGGGCATGAATCCCTGCACAAAGGCGCTGTAGGTCTCATTGATCATCCGCTGCGACTCCGCGGCGATGGTGGCGAACACAAGCGAGCTCTTCCCCGAGCCGGAAACACCCGTGAACACCGTCAGCCGGCGTTTCGGGATCTCGATGCTGATGTCTTTGAGGTTGTTCTCGCGGGCGCCCTGCACGCGGATCCGATCGTGGCTGTCAGCAACATGCAGCGCAGGCGACTGCGTGTCCGTCGTCGGGGCCATGCTCATCGTGTCTCCTTCTCTAGCGCGGGGCGGGGCGGGGCCGGGTTCGCGGTCTCCGCCGGCGTCGTCTGGCTCTATCTAACCAGCTTCGGGCCCGCATCCGCGGGCGAATCCATTGTCTTCTGCGCCGACCTCACTGAGAATGAACCATGACGGTCTACCTGAGGTCCCTGGAAACTGCTGTCCCGCCAACTGTCCTGATCCAAACGGAGGCCCGGGACGTTTTCGCGGCCCAGCCGGGGCTCACCAGGCTCGGCACCCGTCTGGTCAGCACTTGCTTTGACTCCGCCGCCATCGACACCCGCCACACGGCCGTGGAGGAAATGACCAAGGACCACGTGGCCGATAACCCCCTGTTTTTCAACGCCGGCACAGGTCTGCTGCTCAGCCCCAGTACCAAGGTGCGCAACGAGATTTTCGCCACCGAAGCCACCAAACTTTTCATTGAGGCAGCACGGAAAGCCCTGGACGCCTGTCCCGAAATCAGTCCCCTGGACATCACCCACCTCGTCACGGTGTCCTGCACGGGGTTCTTCAATCCCGGACCGGACTACAAAATCGTCCGCGCCCTCGGCCTGGATCCCGCCGTGCAGCGCTACCACCTCGGATTCATGGGCTGTTACGCGGCGTTCCCCGCCCTGCGGGCGGCCAAATCCTTCTGCGAGGCGGATCCCGACGCCGTCGTCCTGGTCGTCTGCGCCGAGCTCTGCTCGCTGCACGTCCGGACGTCGAACGACCCGGACACCATCATGGGGTCGGCGTTGTTTGCCGACGGCGCGGCCGCCGCCATCGTGACAGCCCGGGAGCGCCCGGATGAACCGGCGCTCCTGCAGCTGGACCACTTCGAGACCGTCCTGACCCCGGTCGGCGAGGAATCCATGGCGTGGAATATCGGTGACGAAGGCTTTGAGATGGTCCTGGGGAACTACGTCCCGCACATCATCGATGACCACATCATCGGCGCCTTGGAGCCGCTCCTTGCCCGGGAAGGTGCCCTGCGGGGACTCCCCTACCGCGACATCCGGCACTGGGCCATCCACCCCGGCGGCCGCAGCATCCTGGACAAGGTCCAGTCGCGGCTGGAGCTGAGCGACGGGCAGCTGGTCCCGGCCCGGGAGACCCTGCGCAAGTACGGAAACATGAGCAGCGCCACCGTGCTCTTCGTGCTCCGGCACATTCTTGACCTGCCGCCGGCGGACAGTGCCGACGACGGCGCGGAACGGATCTGCTCCATGGCGTTCGGACCCGGGCTGACAGTGGAAACCGCGCTCTTCACCAAGCTCAGCAGCCCGCGCCGTGACGGCCCGCCCACGGAGACCGGCGGTGCGGCCCGGTCCCAGTCGGCCCAGTCCGCCACCGCCCAGCCGGAATCGGCCCTGGCCTGAAATCCCGTGCACCTGCTGCGGGAACGTGCGGCGCACGCCGTTGAGGAGATGGACCTGCCGGGCTGTGATCCGGTGCGGCTGGACCGCACGTACGCCCAGTTTGCGCTGGTGAACCGTGCCGTCGCGGGCTGGCGCGGCATCTACCGGAGCCAGCTCAGGCCACGACTCCGAAAAGGCACCGCCGCCACCTTGCTGGACATCGGCTGCGGCGGCGGCGACGTGCCGGTGATGCTTTCCCGCTGGGCTGCCCGGGACGGGCTCCAGCTGGAGATCACGGCGATCGACCCGGATCCGCGCGCGAGCCGCTTCGCCGCGGAACGGCACCCGGCCGCCGGTGTGACGTTCCGCCAGTCCACGGCGGCCCAGCTCGCCAGCGAAGGGCGCAGCTTCGACCTGGTGGTGTCCAACCACGTGCTGCACCATTTGGCCGAGGACGAGCTCCCGGCGTTCCTGGGCGAGTCCGCCGGGCTCTGCCACGGCCGGGTCATCCACAACGACCTCCGGCGCAGCCCGGCCGCATATGCCCTCTTCTTCGCCGGTTCCTGGCCCTTCATGGGCTCCTACATCAGGCAGGACGGCCTCACCTCGATCCTTCGCAGCTACACCTCCGCCGAACTCCAGGCCACCGCACCCCCCGGCTGGACCGTCATCCGCCGCGCCCCTTTCCGCAACCTGCTGGTCCTCGAGAAGGACCGGGCCCATGGCTGACGTCCTGGTGATAGGCGGCGGGCCGGTGGGACTGTTCATGGCCGCGCTGCTCCTCCAGCACGGCGTGAGCGTGCGCATCCTGGAACAGCGGACCGGCGCCGAACCGCACTCCCGCGCCATCGGCATCCATCCCCCGTCGCTGGACGCGCTGCAGGGCGTCGGCGTGGCGCCGTCCATGGTGGCCGAAGGTGTCCCGATCCGGCGCGGCATCGCCGTCAGCGGTGGCCGGACGTTGGCCCGGATGTCCTTTGCCGGGGTCTCAGAGAGCTTCCCTTTCGTCCTTGCGCTGCCGCAGTCCCGCACGGAAGCAGTCCTGGAGCAACGCGTCCGGCACCTGGACCCTGACGCCCTGCACCGCGGAATCCGGGTCACGGGGTTGCATGACGACGGCGGCCAGGTCACCGTGGAAGCCTCCGCGGGCGGCACGGCGGTTCACCACACGGCGGCCATTGCCATTGCTGCCGACGGCGTCCGGTCCACGGTACGGCCGCTGCTCGGCACGGCCGTCCGTGCGAAGGATTACCGGGACAGCTACCTGATGGGCGACTTCGCGGACACTACCGGGTTCGGTCCGGACGCGGCCCTGTTCCTGGAGTCCGCCGGGATCGTGGAGTCCTTCCCGCTGCCGGGGGCCTTGCGCCGCTGGGTGGTGCGCCTTGCGGCCCCTGCGGACGGCGGGGACGCCGGCTGGCTCGTTGAAACGATCAGGCGACGCACCGGAATCGACGTCGATCCGGCGAGCAACAGCATGATGAGCCGCTTTGGGGTCCGGACCCGGCTGGCACGCAGGATGGTGACGGGCCGGACGGTGCTGATCGGCGATGCTGCCCACGAGATCAGCCCGATCGGAGGGCAGGGCATGAACCTGGGCTGGCTGGACGCCGCTGCCCTGGCTCCCCTGGTACTCGCGTCGCTGTACGGCGCGGATGTGGGGGCGGAACTGCGGACCTTCGAGACCAGCCGGACGGCCGCGGCCGCCCGGGCGGCACGGCAGTCCGAAATCAACATGGCCTTGGGCCGGCCCCTGACAGCCGGGCCGTGGGCCCTGCGGAACCGCGCCGTAACGGCCGCCGCCTCCATACCGGCCGTCAACGGGTTCGTGGCCCGCCGGTTCACCATGCAGTAGGCGACGGCAAGGGAACTCCGTGCACCGTCCGAACGACAAACGGGCTCAGGCGTGTGGGGGCGTGAAGTAGCAGTCGTAGCTGTCCTGGCTGACGACCTTGCCGTCCCGGACCTCAAAGACGGACGCAACGCGGGCCCGGATCACTTCGCCGGTGTCCCAATGCGGCAGGTCCATCAGCAGGGTGGCGCTCCACTCGGCCTCCATCACTACACGGTTGCCTTCACACGTCGTGCGCTGCACCTCGAACCGCTGGCCGGAGACGACTTCCCGGGATGCGTCCGCCCCGGCCAGGGCTTCGTCGCGGCCCCGTGTTGCTCCGGCCGGAGCCAGCAGATGGGGCGCTTCGCTCAGTGTGTAGTCCTCCGCCAGGAACGGGGCGATCTCCGCCGACCCGCCGCCGCCTTCTATGGCGCGCAGCAGCGCGAGGACGCAATCCAAAGGGGGTCGTGACGTCATGCCACGAGACTATCCGAACGCACCGGCCCTGCCCCGGGTACACGGGCCTGCGCCCGGCATACACTGACCCCATGGGCTGCTTCCCCCGATTGCTGCGACGCCCGGCCGGCGGAAACCGCCACGTCGGGCCCGGCGGATTGGCGGGCAGACTGGCCGCCGCCGTCGCTGCCCTCGCCCTGACGGCGTCCTGCAGCGCCGGGGGTGCGTCCGGAACAGGCAGTGCGTCCGGAACTGGCAGTACGTCCGGAACAGACAGCACGTCCGGAACGCCCACGGCAGCGGCCCCGGCCGCCACGGTTACCGCCGTGATCAACCAGCTCCGCGACAACTACAGCCAGCAGATCATTGCCGTCCAGTTGACGAACAACACCGCCGGGCCGCTGACGGTGCTCAGCGCCGGAGTGGCCAGCCCGCTCTTTTCCGGAACCATCGAGTGGCAGCCCACGCCCGGCGGGATCGTGCTCCCGCCGGGCCAGGCCAAGATCCTGCCGGCACAACTGCGCGGCCCGGAGTGCGGAATCCGGACGGCAATGGCGAACGAGGGCGCGGCGGTGGAACTCCGCATTGCCGGGTCCAGCGGCACAGCCCCCGCCACAACGGTGCCCCCCACAACGGTGCCCGCCACCGATCCCTACGGGGTGCTGGACCGGAACAACGCGGAAATGTGCCTGGCCCAGGCAGCCGCCTCAGTCGCCGGACTGCGGCTGGAACCGGAACTCGAGGTGTCCGCCGACGCGCGGAGTGCCGTGCTGACACTGGCCATCACGCCGCGGAGCATCCCCGGCGCCGTGAATCCCGGTTCAACGGGGACCCTGACGATCAACCGGATCGACGGGACCACCCTGCTCGAAGAGGACCAGAGCGCCCCCTGGCCGCGCTCCGTGTCGGTCCGCGCCGGCGGCGCCAGCCAGCGCTTCCGGCTGGGGATCCGTCCGGCACGCTGCGATCCGCACGCCGTCGCGGATGACAAAGTGGGCACCCTGTTGCCCCTGCGGGTGTCCGCGGGCGGGAGGGACGGAATCCTGAAGGTCGACGCCGGAGCGCTGCTGCGTGGACGTATCCACGAATTTATTACAACGGCTTGCGGACGCCAGTAGTCTGTTGCCATGTCCCCTGACGCCAAGCCCACCGACTTCAGCGCCGCCCGAATCCACGAAACTGTCCAGCAGGTGCTCACTGCCGGAGTTCTCCCCACCATTGTCCAGGCCGGGCATCCGGTGCTCCGGCAGCTCGCCGCGCCCTTCGACGGACAGTTGAACGGTGCCGAACTGGGCCAGCTGATCGACCTGATGCGCAGCGTGATGCACAAGGCGCCCGGCGTGGGCCTGGCCGCACCCCAGCTCGGCATACCGCTGCAGATCGCCGTGCTGGAGGACCAGTTCGAGGTCGACCCCGAGGTCGCCGCCGCCCGCGGACGGGAGCCGCTGCCGTTCTTTGCCATGCTCAACCCGTCCTACCAGCCAACCGGCGCTTCCACCGTGGCGTTCTACGAAGGGTGCCTCTCCGTGAACGGGCTTCAGGCGGCCGTGAACCGGCCTGAGTCGGTGCGGCTCGATTTCACGTCACCGGACGGAACCAGGCAGCAGCGGGAGTTCACGGGCTGGCAGGCGCGGATTGTCCAGCACGAAACCGACCACCTCCACGGCGTTCTGTACCTGGACCGTGCCGAGCTGCGCTCCATCAGCAGCAACGCCGAGTACTCCGCACGATGGGCGCAGCCCGACATCAGCCTCGCCCGGCGGGAACTCGGGTTCCTGCCGGGCGCGTGACGCCCAGGCTGCTCCCGCTCAGTTCCGGGCCGCAGGGGCGGGATTTGCCGCCGTCGGAAGGTACCGGGACCACCACTGGAGGATCTGGTCGAAGCGCTGCTTGCGGTGGTGCGGCGTCCCGGAACGTGACAGTTCATGGCTCTCCCCGGGGAAGACCAGGAACGCCGCTTCCACACCGAGCTGTTTCAGTGCGGTGAAATACCGCTGGCCCTGCTCCACCGGGCACCGGAGGTCCTCCTCGCTGTGGATGACCAGGGCCGGTGTGCGTACCTGGTCCACCCGGGCCATCGGGCTTTGCGCCGCCATCTGCTCGGACGACCGGCCGGTGTACTCCCCGCCGAAGAACCAGCCGATGTCGGAGGAGCCGGTGAAACTCACGGGATCGAGGAAGCGGTGGTCGTGGCTGATGGTCCAGGCCGTGAGGTAGCCGCCGTAGGATCCTCCCATAATGCCGAGCGCCCCGGCGTCGAGCTCCTCGAACTTGCCGAGAGCGCCATCGAGGAAGGCCAGGACGTCCTGCATGTCCAGGGTTCCCATCTTCTCCTTGATGGCCCGCCCGTGCTCCTGGCCGTAGCCGGCGGACCCGCGGGGGTTGCACATCAGGACGGCGTAGCCAGCCGCTGCGTAGACCTGCGCCTCGTCAAAAAGGGCTCCGGTGAATTGCGCAAACGGGCCACCGTGGATGTTCAGCAGGACCGGGTGGGGTCCCTGGCCCGCCGGTTTCACGAGCCAGCCGTGGACGGGGTAACCGTCGCCGGAGGGGACCGTGAGCTCGAGCGGTTCGATGATTCCGGCGCCGGAGCGCAGCGGTGCGGAAAAATCGGTCAGGACGCGCAGCTGCCCGCCGTCGAGCACGGCGACATCGCCCGCGGTGGACGCGTCGGCGAAACTGAACACCAGCGATCCTCCGCGGGCGGCGGCACCGGTGACCACCCGCTCGCCCTGGACCAGTTTCCCGTGGGTACCGGAGGCCCGGAACTCAAGCAGCTCGACCGTTCCCCGGGTGTTGTTCAGCAGCAGCACCGAGTCAGGACCGCGCAGTTCGAGCCTGCCGTTGCAGCCGAGGTCCATCGTCTCGACGTCGCTCAGGCGGGTGGCTTCGCCGCCGCCCGCCGGCAGCGCGTAGAGCGCCGTGTTGCGAGCCACGAAGTCCTGGCCCGACTGGCCAAGATCCTGGGCGAGGAAGAACAGCCACTGCCCGTCCTGAGACTCGCGGACGGCGTGGACGCCCTGCCGGCCTGTGTTGGCCGGGGCCACGGGTTCCGGCTCCCCTGCTGTTTCCGCTCCCGCGGAGCCGTCCCCTACCGTGATGCGGTAGATGCCGCTGGCGAGATCGTTGTCGCTGCCCTCATGCAGGGCGGCGGTGAAGTAAATGCTGCGCCCGTCGGCGCTGAAGCTCGCGCCGGTGTGGTCGGTGGCAGCGGTGGTCAGCTGCCGCGCGGCCGGCAGCGGCCCGGCCGGCGTGCCGGCGGCGGAATCGGGCGCGGGCTGGGCCGCAGATGCCGCGGCGCGGGCCTTCAACGCCCTGCCCTGCGGCTCCACCCTGGGTTCCGCGCCGGGGTCCGGGACCTCAACGAGGAAGAGCTGGAGCGGCTTGTCGGCGGTATACCCGACACCGTTCATCCGGTACTGGTAGTCGGTGATCAGCCGCGCGTCCTCGCCCCCGGCGGAAACCCCGTCGGTGCTGCCGTAGCGGCCGTCCTCCGGAGTCCGGGCGCTGTAGACAAGCTGCCGGGAGTCGGGCGACCACGCGAACGCGGACACTCCCAGCGGCGCGTCCGTGACGGGCTGCGGCTCCCCGCCGGCGGCCTCCACGATATGGATCTGGGGTTTGCCCCCGGCCGCGGCGCGCAGGAAGGCCAGCACCTGTCCGTCCGGCGAGAAGTCCGGCGCCGCGTCCCGGAATCCGCGGGTGAGGCGGCGCGCGGGCTGGTCCGGATCCAGCGGCACCGTCCACAGCTGGCCGACGTACGCATCGGCGTCGAAGTCGGGCCGGAGCACCGACACGACGGCACGTGTGCCGTCCGGATGCAGGGCAGGGGCGGAGACGGAATTGAGCAGCGGCAGATGTTCGGATTTCACGAGTGAGAGCCTAGCCCCAGTTTCCCCGACTGTGAAATAGCTCACCCCGGGGGCCCGTGCGCCGGGCGGAGCGGCCCCTGCCGGCGCGTGCCGGGCCAGCCGCGCCTAGGATGGTCACTATGCCCCCCGCCTCCGCCGCCTCGCTGCTGTGCCCGGTCTGCCGGAACCGCCTCGGATTCAGCGACGACGCCGGCCGCACCCTCGGGTGTCCGGCCGGCCACCGCTTTGACGCGGCGAAACAGGGGTACTTCAACTTCCTCGTCGGCAAAGGCACCGTCTTCGAAGCGGACACGGCGGACATGGTGGCGGCGCGCTTCGACTTCCTCTCCGCCGGCCACTACCGTCCGCTCGCCGCGGCCGTGGCGGAACTGGCGGTCCCGGCCCTCGCCGGCGGAACCACAGGAAGCCCGGCGACGGTGCTGGACGCAGGAACCGGGACCGGCCACTACCTCCGGGCCGTGCTGGACCGGGCGGCGCAGGACCGGACGACCGCCGCGGCGGTCGGCCTGGACATCTCGAAGTTCGCGCTCCGCCGCGCCGCAAAGCTGAACCCGGACGCCATTAACGTGGTCGGCGACGTGTGGCAGCCGCTGCCGGTCGCCGACGACTCCGTCGACGTCGTCACCGTTGTCTTCGCCCCGCGCAACGCGGCAGAGTTCGGCCGCGTGCTGCGCCCGGGCGGCCGGCTGGTGGTGGTCACTCCCCGGCCGGGACACCTCAAGGAGGTGGCAGGCCAGACCGGCATGCTCGGGATCGAACCGGCGAAAGACGAGCGGCTCGCGGCGTCGCTCGCGGAACACTTTTCGGCGCTCTCCGCCGACAACCTGGACGTGCCGCTTCTGCTGTCCCCCGGCGACGTCAGCCGGCTGGCGCTCATGGGCCCGGCCGGACACCACCTCGACCGCGGAGCGCTGGTGTCACTCGCCGCCGGGCTCCCGCCGCAGACCGCAGTGTCGGCCCGGTTCCGGATCAGCGTTTTCGAACCTCTCCACTAGTGGCTCCACCAGTCCAACGGAGTGCCCGGAGGTAACGACTTGGCCACTTTCGCCAAGTGCTTTCCCCGGCCCTCCGCAGGCGTTGCCGTTCGGCTTAGGATGGAAACACAGTGACTGAGGGTCTGCACCTGCAGCCCCCGGGGGCGGAGGGGGAAAAGATGTTCGAATGGCTACCCGAAAACTGGTGGGCTCTGTGGCTCACGGTCTTCCTGGTGTTTGCCGTGGTGGAGATGATCACCCTCGACCTGTTCTTCATCATGCTCGGCGGCGGAGCCCTCGCCGGACTCGTGGCGGCCCTGGCCGGCGCCGACCTCGGCCTGCAGATCGTCGCCTTCTGCGTTGTTTCCCTCCTGATGATCGGATTCGTCCGGCCCGTCGCGCTCAAGCACCTGCACAAAGGTCCGGCCGACCGCCGAAGCAACGTCGAACGGCTGATCGGCGAATCCGCCCTGGTCATGGAGCCGGTGACCGCAACCGGCGGCCTCGTCAAAATCGGCGGCGACGTCTGGAGCGCCCGCTCCGAAACGGGGGTCCTAGCACCGGGACAGCACGCGATCGTCAGCGCGATCGACGGCGCCACCGCCGTCGTCGCGCCGCAGCCGGAGACCGCCATCCAGTAGCACCCGAAAGAATTCCGGCGGCCGCCACCGGCACCGGGCACGCGGCGGGACACCGCCGCACACCATAGCAAGACCACTCTGGGGAATAGGTGATGTATGGATATCGCAGTCGCAATCGTGCTGCTGGTTCTCGTTGCGTTCGTAATAATCGTGCTCGTCCGGTCGGTGCGGATTGTCCCGCAGGCCCGTGCCGGCGTCGTCGAACGGCTGGGCAAATACCAGCGCACGCTGAACCCCGGCCTCACGATCCTGATCCCGTTCGTGGACCGGCTGCTGCCGCTGCTTGACCTGCGTGAACAGGTGGTCTCCTTCCCGCCGCAGCCGGTGATCACCGAGGACAACCTCGTGGTCTCGATCGACACGGTGGTCTACTTCCAGGTCACCGATGCGCGGGCGGCCACCTACGAGATCGCCAATTACATCCAGGCGGTTGAACAGCTCACCACGACGACGCTCCGCAACGTCGTCGGCGGCCTGAACCTCGAGGAGGCCCTCACCTCGCGTGACCAGATCAACGGGCAGCTCCGCGGCGTCCTGGACGAAGCGACCGGCCGCTGGGGCATCCGGGTCTCCCGGGTGGAGCTCAAGGCGATCGATCCGCCCCACTCCATCCAGGATTCGATGGAGAAGCAGATGCGCGCCGAGCGTGACCGCCGCGCCGCCATCCTCACCGCCGAAGGCACCAAGCAGTCCGCCATCCTCACCGCCGAAGGCCAGCGGCAGTCCTCGATCCTGAAAGCCGAAGGCGACGCGAAGGCGGCGATCCTCCGGGCCGACGGCGAGGCCCAGGCCATCCAGAAGGTGTTCGATGCGATCCACAAGGGCAACCCGGACCAGAAGCTCCTGGCCTACCAGTACCTGCAGACGCTTCCGAAGATCGCCGAGGGATCCGCAAACAAACTGTGGATCATCCCGAGCGAAGTCGGCGAAGCCCTCAAGGGCATCGGCAACGCACTGGGCGGCAGCAAGGACGGCCAGTTCAATGACGGGCTGTTCGGCCCGGATTCCGACGCCGCGGCGGAACCCGCCCCGGCCCGCCCGGCTGCACCCGCTGCCGGGCCGGCAGCAGGCGCCGTAACAGGGCCCGCCGCGGGTTTCCCGGGACACCCGGAGGCCTAGTCTCTACGAGCCAGGCGCTTCAACTGGCGGGGAGGCATCCGCGCGGCGGGTGCCTCCCTTTGCGTGGCACGGATCTGCCGCCGCACCCACGCAGGCTTTACCGGGGTGCCATGGTCCCGTATACTTGAATATTTGTCCGGCTGGTTCAGTCCGGCGGAACAATTTAGCTTCGCTAAGCGTTTTATCCTGTGACGATTGAAACGGTTTGGGTCCAGTGAAACAGCGCAGTGCAAACAGTAGTCCGGCGCGGTCTCACAGCCCCCGGCTAACGCAGGGCATGACCCTGCGAACCGAATAGAGGGAGAAAAGATGAGCGATCGCAGCCTGCGGGGTATGCGCCTTGGCGCACAGAGCATGGAGACCGAATCCGGTGTCGAGCCGGCTCCGCGCCAGCGGGTCGAGTACCGCTGCGAGGACGGCGAGCAGGTATTCGTGACCTTCTCCTCCGAAGCGGAGATCCCCCCGGTGTGGGTATCCAAGACCGGCAAGGAAGCCTTGCTCGTCGACGGCGAACGCCCTGTGAACCTCAACGAGAAGGCCGTCCGGACGCACTGGGACATGCTCCTGGAACGCAGGTCGCTGCCGGAACTCGAGCAGATCCTCGAAGACCGTCTCACGATCCTGCGTGAACGCCGCGGCGAACGGCGCTCGGCCTAGACAGCCCGCGCACCCGCCACTTCAAACAACGCGGGGTCACTTCCGGCCCATCCTGATGCATCGGATGGGCCGGAAGTGACCCCGCGTTGTTTTAAAGATGAGGGGGGCGGGGGCCCCCCCGTGCCAGGCACGGGGGGGGCGGGCCCCAGGTTGGGCGCCGCGCGGGGGCCGGGGGGTGTGGGCGGGCCGGGGGCGGCGTGGTCGCGCGGGCCGCGGGGTGGGGCGGGGGGGGGGCGGCTTCTGGGCGTTTGTTTTTTTTGTTTGGGGGTGGGGGCGGGACCCCCGGGCCCGGGCCCCCCCCCCCCCCCCCCCCCCCCTGCTTTGCCGGCAGACTCGGGCCTGCGGATGCTGCCGGGGCCGGCTAGCCTTCTTGCCGGCTAGGCCTTCTTGCCGGCGAGCTTCCCGGCGAGCGTGTTCCAGCGGGCGGTGAGGCCCCACTTGGTGACATTGATCATGGCTTCGACCACGATGTTTCCGCTCATCTTGGAGGCGCCAAGCTCCCGCTCGACGAACGTGATGGGGCGTTCGACGATCGTCAGGCCGAGCCTGGCGACGCGCCAGGCCAGGTCCACCTGGAAGCCGTAGCCGACCGAATCGACGGTGTTCAGGTCCAGTTTCTCCAGCGTGGTCCGGCGGAATGCCCGGAAGCCGCCGGTGACGTCCCTGATGTTCACGCCAAGCATGATGCGGGCATAGGTGCTGCCGACGCGGGAAATCGCCTGCCGGTACAGCGGCCAGTTGACGACACTGCCGCCGGGCACCCAGCGGGAACCCATCGCAAGGTCGGCACCCTGTTCCACGGCCTCGAGCAGCTGGGGAAGCTGCTCCGGCTGGTGCGAGCCGTCGGCGTCCATCTCCACGAGGACGTCGTAACCTGCGTCGAGACCCCACTTGAAACCGGCGATGTAGGCCGCTCCGAGTCCGGCCTTGCCGGCGCGGTGCAGGACGTGGATCTGGCTGTCCTCAGCGGCGAAGCGGTCCGCCAGCTGCCCGGTGCCGTCGGGGCTGTTGTCGTCGACAACCAGGACGTCGGAGCCCGGCACCGCCGCGCGCAGCCGCCCGAGGGTCTTGGGCAACGATTCCAGCTCGTTATAGGTCGGGATGATCGTGAGGACACGCACAGCGGGGCCTTTCCTTGAAGGGAGCGGTCGAGAGCCGGGCGGTCAGTGCATAGCTGACACCAGGCGCAACTATCCATTATAGGGAGTCGCCGGGCCCGCTGAGGCCGGGGCCGGGCCCGGGGGCAGTCCCCCGGGCAGGTCCACCCGCCACGGGCCAGTTGCGGCAGGGCGCGAAAAGCGCCGCCGGAACCGTTTTCTGCTGCGAAGTGGACCCGCCCCTTGGGAGCTCCCCTGGCCACGACCGAAGAAGCTGCCGTACTGGCGGCAACCTGGAACCGGCCGGGGGACGTCCGGAGTCTGCGGCTTACACAACCCTCCGTTGACCCTCAATGCTACGGGGCGGCCCTGATCTGTCAACCGCTCCTTGACCTGCCGTTTCGTCCATCACCGCAGGTCAGAGCCGCCTTGTGTCCGGTTAACTTTCGCGCCGGACCGGCGTTTCGGGCACCGGCCGTCAGCCGCGGAGCGAACCGCTGGCGAACAGTTCGCGGCCGTCCCTGACGGTCTGCAGGCACGCCGGCTCGGAACCGGTGTCCAGTGCCGGCAGCAGCGGCGTCCGCGCGCGGGGGTCCGTGCTCCAGGATTGGACCCGGCCGTCGGCCACCTGGACCATCAGTTCCTCGACTTCCCACACGGCGAAGCTGGCCGGGGCGCCCGGGACCAGCTGGCCGGCCATCGGGTTCCGGTACCGGGCAGCCCGCCAGCCGGCGCGGGTGTGGCCGAGGAACGCTGCGCGGGCAGAGATCCGCTCGTCGGGGTTGTTGTGCTGCAGGCAGGCCCGGACGCTGGACCAGGGCCGCAAGGGCGTGACCGGGCTGTCACTGCCGAAGCAGATCGGGACGCCGGCGGCGTAGAAGGAGGCAAAGGGATTCATGCCGCCGCGCCGGGAGCCGAGGCGCTGCTGGTAGAGACCGTCCGCCGCGCCCCAGGCCGCATCGAAGCCGGGCTGTGCGCTCACCGTCACCGAGTAGTTGGCCAGCCTGCGGATGGACTCCGCATCCGCGACCTCGACGTGTTCCAGGCGGTGGCCCGCGGCGCGGACCTTCTGCTCTCCGACCTCGGCCGCCGCCTGGTCCAGTGCATCCAGCGCGGCGTCAAGGCCGGCGTCACCGATGACGTGGAAGCCTGCCTGGATCCCCAGCAGCGAGCACGCCGCGAGGTGGGCCGCCGCCTCCGCGGACGTGAGGTACAGGCTGCCGCGCTCCCCCGCGGCGTCGCTGTAGTCCTCCCGCAGGGCCGCCGTCCGCGAACCGATCGAGCCGTCCATGTTCAGGTCCCCCGCCAGCCCGAGCACGGGGACGCCCAGGCCGGCCAGGATGGACTGGGCATGTTCCGCGGAGCCGGCCAGTTCGCCCCAGTACGGCAGGATCTCCGGAACCGCGTCCGGGCCGGTGTTCCAGGCAGCGGCGAGCTGGAGGTCCTCGATGCTGCCAATATGCGGGGCCGCCATTTCCGCCAGCGCCACGTAGCCGTTGGCCGCCGCCTCCGCGAGGGCGCGCCGCTGGTAGCCGCGGAGCGCCGCGGCGGGCAACTGGCGCGCCGCGGCCCGGGCAGCCGTGTGCGCGGCCCGCTTGACCTGGCTGTCCGCGTCCGTCCCCGAGCCGTCCGGACCGCTGCTGCCGGCGGCGGGGAGGCCGGCGGCCGCCGCCAGTGCGGAGGACACGAGCGCGGAGTGCACGTCGACGCGGGAGAGGTAGACCTGCCGCCCGCCCGCGGCGCGTTCCAGTTCGTCGCGCGTGGGCAGGGCGGGGTCCGCCCACAGGGTCTCGTCCCAGCCGTGGCCCAGCACGGTGCCGCCCGTGCCGGAAGTGGAGCTGCTGAAGCCGGCGACGGCGTCGAGCAGTTCCCGGGCCGAACGGACCCCGCCCAACTGCAGCGAGTCCAGGGCGATTCCTGTTTCGGTGAGATGGACGTGGGAGTCGACGAAGCCGGGGGCGAGGAGCGCGCCGTGCAGGTCGATGACCTCCATGGAGGCATCGGCAATCGACGTGGCCGCCTGCTCGGAACCGACCCAGGCGACGGTGTCGCCGTCGACCAGCATTGCCGTCGCAAAGGGATCGGCGGCGGTGTAGACGGAGCCGTTCCGGTACAGCGTTACCTTGTGCGGTGCGGGGGTGGCCGGTGATTCGGTCATGGGGCGGGGACTCCTTGTTGCTGGTGGCCGGCGCGGGCCGGACGGGTTCGACGGCGGGAGGTTCCGGCCGGGGGCCGGCCGCGGCGGTCAGGCCACGGAGGAATATGCGACGACGCCGCGCTTGATGAGTTTGATCGCTTCACCGCACAGCCGCGCGACCCTCGGGTCCAGCGACGGGATCTTTGCCAGCTGGTCCAGCAGGTCGATAACCTGTTTGACCCAGCGGACGAAGTCGCCCGCGGCCAGGTCCGTGCCGCTGAGGACGTCCTGCAGGTGCCGGCCCTTGGCCCACTTGTAGATGGGCCAGACCAGGCCGAGTTCGGGTTCACCGGTCAGGGGGAGCTTGCTGGCTTCCTCGACGTCTTCCAGGGCCGACCACTCGTGCACAACAATGTCGACGGCGGATTCCAGGGACACGCTCGGCATCTTGGGCCGCAGCCCGCGGTCCTCACGTTTGGCCTGGTAGACCAGGACGCTGGCGAGGGCGGCGACTTCGGCGGCGTCCAGGTCGTTGAAGGCGCCCAGCCGCAGGGACTGGGAAATCAGCAGGTCCTTTTCGCCGTAGATCCGGCGCAGCCGCTGCCCGTCGGGGCTGATGGTGAGCACTCCGGCGTCGGAGGTTTCCAGGTAGCCGTAGCTGGACAGGACACCGCAGACCCGGTCGAAAGTCTTGGCGATGGTGTTGGTGCGGCCCTGGATCTGGCGCACCAGCCCGTCGGTCTCCTGGCGGAGCTTCCAGTAGCGCTCGGACCAGCGCGCGTGGTCCTCGCGTTCGCTGCAGCCATGGCAGGGGTGCGCGCGGAGTTCGCGGCGCAGCTCGGCGATCTTCTTTTCCTGGTCCGGCAGGGCGGCGGCACGGCCGAAGTCGTCGTTCCGGCTCGGCGGCGCCGGGGGCCGGTTTTCCCGGAGCGCGTTCCGGACCGAGGACGCCAGATCGCGCCGTGACTTGGGCACCTTGGCGTTGAAGGATTTCGGGATCCGGACCCGCGTGATGGGAGCCAGCGGGCCCTCCACATCCTGGGTGCCGATCCGCCGCAGCTGGTTGTCCAGGGTCATCACGGCGGGCCGCGGTTCGCGGGAGTTGTGGTCGGAGCTGAGCACGACGGCGAGTCCGGGCGCCCGGCCGGTGGGCACATCCACCACGTCCCCGGGGAGCAGCCTGCTCAGGGAGTCCTCGGTCACGGATTTCCGGGCCCGGGAGCTGGTCTGGGAGGCGTTCTTTTCGGCGTCGGAGAGCGCCCGCCGGATCCGGGAGTAGTCCGTGAAGTCGCCCAGGTGGCAGCTCATCGCCTTGCTGAAGCCGGCCAGGGATTCCTCGCGGCTGCGGACCTGTTTGGCCAGCCCGACGACGGAGCGGTCGGCCTGGAACTGGGCGAAGGAGGACTCGAGGATCTCCCGGGCCCGGGGGCGGCCGAATTGCGCCAGCAGGTTGATCGACATGTTGTACGTGGGCCGGAAGCTGGAGTTCAGCGGGTAGGTGCGCCGCGAGGCGAGGCCGGCGACGGACGCCGGGTCCGTGCCGGGCTGCCACAGCACGACGGCATGGCCCTCGACGTCGATGCCGCGGCGCCCTGCGCGCCCGGTCAGCTGGGTGTACTCCCCCGCCGTGATGTTGACGTGCGCTTCCCCGTTGAACTTGTCGAGCTTCTCCAGGACGACGGAGCGTGCCGGCATGTTGACGCCGAGCGCCAGGGTTTCGGTTGCGAACACGGCCTTGACGAGCCCGTCGACGAAGAGCTTTTCAACGACTTCCTTGAAGGTGGGCAGCATGCCGGCGTGGTGGGCCGCCAGTCCGCGGAGCAGCCCGTCGCGCCAGCTCCAGAAGCCGAGCACGTCCAGGTCGTCGGAGGGGATGTCCTGCGCGGCCTCGTCGACGCGCCGGGCAATGATGAGCTGTTCCTGCTCGGTGGTCAGCCACAGCCCGGCAGCGACGCACTGTGCCACGGCGGCGTCGCAGCCTGCGCGGGAAAAGATGAAGGTGATGGCCGGCAGCAGGTCCTGCCGGTCCAGGCTGGCGATGACCTGGGGGCGGCTGGCCTTCCGGACCGGACTGCGCGGGCCGCCCTGCGGAGCGTCGTCGCGCTGGTTTCGCTGGCGCCGGACGTTGCGGCCGCCCTGGCCGAAGCGTCCGCGGAAGTTCATCTGGCTCTCGGCGCGGGCCATGGACAGCAGTTCGGGGTTGACCTCGAAGCCGGGGCGGCCAGTCAGGTCGGCGGTCACCGCCGTGGCGGACACGGCGGACACTGCGGCCTCGCCGGCCGGGGCGATCTCGTCGAAGCTGGTGTCGCCGGCGAAGAGGTCCACGATCTTCCGGCCCACCATCACGTGCTGCCACAGCGGCACCGGCCGGTGCTCGGAGACGATGACGTCGGTCTGGCCGCGCACCGTGTCCAGCCACGCGCCGAACTCCTCGGCGTTGGAGACGGTGGCGCTGAGCGAGGCGACCTGGACTTCGCTGGGCAGGTGGATGATGACCTCTTCCCACACGGCGCCGCGGAAGCGGTCCGCCAGGTAGTGGACCTCGTCCATGACGACATAGCCGAGGTCGGCCAGGGTGCTGGAGTCGGCGTAGAGCATGTTGCGCAGCACCTCGGTGGTCATCACAACGACCGGGGCGTCGCCGTTGATGCTGGTGTCGCCGGTCAGCAGCCCTACCCGGTCGGCACCGTACTTGTCCGCCAGTTCCGAGTACTTCTGGTTGGACAGGGCTTTGATCGGGGTGGTGTAGAAGGCCTTGAGCCCGCGCTGGAGCGCCAGGTAGATGGCGAACTCCCCCACGATCGTCTTGCCGGCGCCCGTGGGGGCGGCGACCAGGACGCCGCGGCCGGCCTGCAGGGACAGGCACGCCTCGCGCTGGAAGTCGTCGAGTTCGAAGGCGAGCGAACGGATGAAGCCGCCCAGATAGGTTTTGGCTTCTGCGGCCCGTTCGACGCTGGCTCGGTAGCGTTCAGACGGCGATTCCGGCCCGGGTAGTGAAGACATGGTTCCAGCCTAATGCGCGAAGGGCTAGAGATTCTCCAGCTCGGAGCTGGGAGTCGCCCGGTCCGCAGTGGCTTCGGTCTCCGCGGCCCGCTTCACGGCGCGGCGTTCACGCCGGCGGTCGTTGAGCAGGCACAGTCCGATGGCGGCGAAGAACAGCAGCAGCATCGGCCCGGCGAGGTAGAACATGCTCATTGCGTCGGCTCCGGGCGCGGCCATGGCGGCGAAGAGGCAGACCAGGAACACGGTGATGCGCCAGCTCTTGACGAGCTGCTTGCCCTTGATGACTCCCGCCAGGTTCAGCCCGACGAGGACCACCGGCAGCAGGAAGGCGATGCCGAAGGCCAGCAGGAGCCGCAGCACAAACGACAGGTACACCTGCGCGCTGATGAAGTTGGAGCCGCCGGTGGGGGTGAAGTCGGTCAGCACCCGGACCGCGTTCGGTAGCACCAGCCAGGCGAGCAGGACGCCGCCCACAAACAGCGGAACGGCGGCCGCCACGAAGGACAGCGCCAGCCGGCGTTCCTTCTTGTGCAGCCCGGGGACGATGAACGCCCACAGCTGGTACAGCCAGATGGGGCTCGCGAGGATGAGGCCGAGGAAGACGGAGACCTGGATCATCAGGTCGAAGGAGCTGGCCACGCCGTCGAAGTTCAGCGTCGCCTGCCGGCCCTCGTGTTCATTGAGGTCGGCGATCGGCTTGATCAGCGCCGCTAGCATGGGCTGGTAGACGAGGAATCCGACGACGGTCCCGAGGACGACGGCGATCGCGGACTTGAAGAGACGGTTCCGCAGCTCTTTCAGGTGATCGAGGAGCGCCATCCTCCCCTCGGGGTTCGACCGGCGGCCCATGGTTACTGCCACGCGGTGTTAGGCGCGGTTCGGCGGCGGAACGTCGGTTCCGTCTCCGGCGCGGGTTTCCGGGCCGGTGGATTTCGGGTGGTTCACGACCCGGCCCTCGACAGGCTCAGAGCCGTCCGCGGCGTCCGTGGCGCCGTCCTTCTTCATTTCCCGGACTTCCGACTTGAAGATGCGCATGGACTGGCCAAGGCTCCGGGCCATGCCGGGCAGCTTCGGTGCAGCGAAAAGCACCAGTGCCAGAACGATGATGATGATGAGATGCCAGCCTTCAAGCCTCATGACAGGAGGTCCTTTCGTTTGAATACATCCTACGTCTAACTTAATTCGATGTCGTGCAGCCGCTGGGGCTGGCCACGGTCCAGCTTGCGCTGCACGCGCCGCGCGCGGCGGGCTTCCTGGCGGGCGAACTTGGACGCGCGGTAATCATGCCCCATCTGTACGGGGGAGGCAAAAACGGCGGATCCGGGTTCGGGCGCAGGGTCCTCGCCCGGACCGTCGGCGCCGGCACCGGACGGGGCGGCGTGGGCACCCGCCGCGGCCGGGGCGGCTGCGGCCGGAAACGTGGAGAACCGCTCCGCCGCTTCCCCGAGATCCTTGACCGTGGCCATGAACTTCCGGAACAACCGGACGCCGAGCACAACGAAGAACAACAGTGACAGCGCAACGAGCGCTATCCAGATCACGATCCAGGACCACCAAGGCATGCTGAGTAGTCTAGCCGCCGCACCGGCTAGTCTTCATATTGGGCCAGGGCAGCGGCAAGCCACTCGCGGGATGCCTTCGCCAGCTCGTCCGGCTGCAGGATCCGGGCCGTTCCGCCGTGCTGGGCCACGAACATCGGCAGCCAGTCGGTGCTGCCGAAGCGGATTTCGGCGAGCAGCCCGCCGCCGGGCAGTTCGGCCGTCCGTTCCGCGTAGTACTCATCGGCCAGTCCGACGCCGCGGCGGGTCAGTTCAACCACTACTACGGTGTCGTCGTCGTTCGGGGTGAAGAGTTTGACGGGGAAACTGCTCCCCGGTGCCGCCGTCTCCGAGACGGGCTGGCCGGTGGTTTCCAGGGCTTCGATCCGGTCTAGCCGGAAGTTGCGCAGGCCCTGGGCGGAATGGCAGTAGGCCTCGAGGTACCAGGTGTTGTCCAGCGAATAGAGCCGCAGCGGATCGATGTTGCGTTCGGAGACCGCGTCCCGCAGCGGCGAGAAGTAGCGCATCCGCAGCTGGGCGCCGGCCCGGATGGCCCCGCGGGCCGTTTCCAGTGTCGCCGAGTTCTCCGGTCCCACTTCGGGGCCGGACAGCGCGGCCGCTTTGAGGCCTTCCTCCCCCGCCGCTGCCATGAGCTTGAGCGTGACGGATTCCAGGGCGCTGCCTTCGGCCAGCTCGGGCAGGCCATTGAGCGTCTCCAGCCCGGTCAGCAGGGCACAGGCCTCCTCCACGGTGAAGCGGACGGGCCGGTTCAGGTCGAGGTGCTCGGTGATGGTGACGTGGTCGTCGTCCCACTGGATGTCCAGCAGGTCGTCCGGGTAGCCCTCGGGCAGGCCGGAGCAGATCAGGATCCGCAGGTCCGCCTCCAGTTCCTTGCGGGTGATCCCGAACTTCTGCGCCACCTCGCTGATGTGCAGGCCCTGGTTGTGCACCAGGAACGGCACCAGCTGGAGCATCCGGCTCAGCTGGTCCTCGGAAGTGCGTTTGCGGCCCGGCCGGGGCGCCCCGCCAGGAGAAACCGCCGGGAATGCAATCGGCGGGACCGGTGCCGCGGCGAAGTCTGCCGCGGCGGCCAGGCGGCGCCGCACGGACGTGACGAGTTCGGGCGGGGACACCGCGACGGCCCGGGGCCCGTAGGAGGCGAGTTCCTCGGCGAGCGTCTCGACGTCGCGGAACGGCACGCTGAGGCGGTCCCGGCCTGTGGCGGGCGGCCCGGCGCCGGCGTCGGCAGCGGGGCCGGCGAGGGCGCGTTTGCGGAGTCCGCGCAGCCTGCCGGACTGGACATCGACGACGGCGGTCCGGACCGGCAGCTCCGCCAGCCCGGCCAGTTCGGCGCGCACGTTGAAGTCCGCCGGCGGGGTGAAGCGTTCCTTCGCCAGGACGGTCACGGCGGACGTCAGGCGGGAGAGGCGGAAGAAGCGCTTGTCCCCACGGGCCCTGTCGTGGGCCACGAGGTACCACTGGCCGAAGCGGCTGCCAAGTCCCCACGGTTCCACGAGCCGCTCCTCTTCCCTGCCGGTGCTGCCGGCGAGGTAGCGGAAGCTGACGGGGTGCTGGGCGTGCATGGCCGCGACGAGATCCTCGAACGCCTGCCCGGCCGGCCGGATCCGCGGCTGGACCCCGGCGGGGAGTTCGGCGTCGGCCAGGCCGCCGGAGGCCTGCAGCTTGCGCACCGCGTTGACGGCCGCGGAGCCGAGGGCTGCATGTTCCCAGAGCTGGGCCGCGAGAATGAGCACGGTGCACTCTGCCGGGGTGAGGCTGACGTCGGGTAGCCGGTTGGAGTCCTTGCCGATCCTGTAGCGGGTGGTGGCCGGATCATCCGAGCCCCACCCCTTGTCCGTGACGGTCTCGACGTCGAAGCCGAAGCGCCGCAGCTCGCCCTTGTCGCGTTCGAACATCCGGCCGAAGGCAACGTCGGTGCTGGTGGTGTCGTGGTAGACCTTGGCGCGCAGCTCGCTGCGGCGCAGGCCGTAGGTGGTGTTGAGCAGTGCGATGAGCAGGTTCAGGAGGCGTTCGGTACGGGAGGCTGACACCCCGCAAGGCTACTAAAGTCCCCACCCGAAACTGACAAAAGCGCGGCAACAGCCGGAAGAACTTTTCCGATTGTTACCGCGCTTTGTCAGTACGGTGGCCCGGGGGCGAGGGCCCCGGCCCGAGCTTGCGAGGGCAGGGAGCCGGTGGGTGGGCCCACGCCGGCGAGGGCCCCGGCCCGAGCTTGCGAGGGCAGGGAGCCGGTGGGGACTAGCGGACGGCGACGAGGTCGACGACGAAGATCAGGGCCTCGTTGGGTCCGATCGCCCCGCCGGCGCCGCGCGACCCATAGGCCAGCTCGGAGGGGATTTCGAGCCGGCGGCGGCCGCCGACCTTCATGCCCAGCAGGCCCTGGTCCCAGCCCTGGATGACCTGGCCGACGCCGACGCGGAAATCGAGCGGCGCGCCGCGGCCCCAGGAGGCGTCGAACTCTTCGCCGGTGGACCAGGCCACGCCGACGTAGTGGGTGGAGACGGTGTCGCCGGCCTTGGCTTCGGCGCCGTCGCCCTCGATGAGGTCGGTGATGACCAGTTCGGTGGGAACGTCGCCCTCCGGGAAGTCAATTTCCGGCTTCTGGCGGTCAATGTTGCGCTGTCCAAATGACATGGTTGCTCCTTCTAGCGTGGCTTGGGGTGGTGCGGGGGTGGTGGTTACTTGGTGCCGAGGATGTCGACGACGAAGACGAGGTCGCCCTTCGTGTCTCCTTCGCCTTCATCGCCGTACGCAAGGTCCTTGGGGATGACCAGGAGGACACGGGAGCCCACCGTCTTGCCGGTCAGGCCCTGGGTCCATCCCTTGATGACGCCGGTCAGCGGGAAGGTGGCCTTCTCTCCGCGGTCGAAGCTGGAGTCGAAGACCTTGCCGCCTTCCAGTGCCACACCGACGTAGTTAACGGTGAGGGTGTCGGTTTCCTTGACCTCGGGGCCGGTGCCCTTGATGAGGTCCTGGGACACGAGGGCGGTCGGGGCGGCGACGCCTTCGACGGAGATCTCGGGGATGCCCTTTTCATTGTCCTTGACGGTCGGCAGGCCTGCCGGCGGGGTGACCGACTCGCCCTCGGGCTTGTCCAGGACCTTGGGTGCGTCCTTGGCGGAGAGCACCTTGACGACGAGAAGCTGAGTGGGCTGCGCTTCGGTGCCTTCAGCGGCTGCCGCGCCGGGAACTGCCAGCGCCAGGTGGGAGCCGATCTTTGCGCCTACAAAGGCGTTGTAAATGACGGGGCTCTCATTCTTGAGGTCATCGGTGAGTTCGAGTTCTTCCGGGTCGCCCGGGAAGGTGTCCTCCAGCGTGGAGCCGTCCGTGCCGCTCAGGGCAACGATGGAGATCGACGCGATCTGGTTGGCCTTGACCCGGTCGCCGCCTCCTTCCGTGACTACCTTTACGGTAGGTTCGGTGACTTCCAGGGGCTTGTCGAATTCAACACCAGGTGCCGTCTTGTCGCCTTTCTCCGTCAGCTTGAGGGAGTCCAGTTTGGCGCTTTCGCCGGCGGACTGGCTCGTGGGTTCCGGGGCGGCTGGTTCGCCGCCGCCGCAGGCAGTCAGCAGCAGCAGTCCGGGAAGAAGAATTGCTAGTAGTCGGCGCACTTAAGAACTTTCGTCGAGGCAGGATGGACGCGTCGCCGGGCATGTGCCAGCGGCAAAGCAAGCGTTGGCCGCGGACGGCACCCCTCCAGAATAACGTGGAAAGCTGGGTATCAGCCCATAGAGTTCAGCAAGGCATCCACCCGCTCGTCCACGCTGCGGAAAGGGTCCTTGCACAAAAGGGTCTGGTGGGCGCGGTCGTTGAGCTTCAGGTGGACCCAGTCCACGGTGTAGTCGCGGCCCAGTTCCTGCGCCCGCCGGACGAAGTCGCCGCGGAGCTTGGCACGGGTGGTCTGCGGCGGGGCATCCACAGCATCCTTGACCGCGGTGTCGTCCACCACACGGCGCACGGCCCCGCGGGACTGCAGCAGGTAGTAGAGCCCACGGGTGCGGGAGATGTCGTGGTAGGTCAGGTCCAGCTGCGCGATCCGGGGCGCGTCGAGGCCCAGGTTGTGCCGGGCGCGGTAGTTGTCCATGAGCTTCTTCTTGATCGCCCAGTCCACTTCAGTGTCGATCTTGCTGGTGTCGCCGCTCTCGATCGCGTCGAGGGTGCGTTCCCAGAGGTCCAGGATCAGCGGGACGTGGGCGTTGTGGGCGCCCTGCTCTGCCACGAACGCGGTGACCTTGCCCAGGTATTCGCGCTGGATTTCCAGGGCGGTGAGCTGCCGGCCGTTGGCGAGCCGGACCAGGGCGCGCCCGCTGAGGTCATGGGAGATTTCGCGGATGCTGCGGATCGGGTTCTCCATCCGCATGTCGCGCATGATGACGCCGGCTTCGATCATCCGCAGGATCAGGTCCACGGTCCCGACCTTGAGCAGCGCCGTCGTCTCGGACATGTTGGAGTCGCCCACGATCACGTGCAGCCGGCGGTAGAACTCGGCGTCCGCGTGCGGCTCATCGCGGGTGTTGATGATCGGGCGTGACCTCGTGGTGGCGGAGGAGACGCCCTCCCAGATGTGGTCGGCCCGCTGGGAGAACGCAAAGGTGGCCCCGTGCGGGGTCTTGAGGACCTTCCCGGCGCCCGCGATCAGCTGCCGCGTCACGAGGAACGGAATCAGGATTTCCGCCAGCCGGGAGAATTCGCCGCGCCGCGGGATGAGGTAGTTCTCGTGGCTGCCGTAGGAGTTCCCCGCGGAGTCGGTGTTGTTCTTGAACAGGTAGACGGTGCCGTTGAAGCCCTCCGCCGCGAGCCGTTCCTGCGCCTCATCCACGAGGTCGTCCAGGATGAGTTCCCCGGCCCGGTCGTGCGCGATCAGCTGGGCGAGGTCGTCGCATTCCGCGGTGGCGTACTCGGGGTGGGACCCGACGTCGAGGTAGAGCCTGGACCCGTTGGTCAGGAACACATTGGAGGACCTGCCCCAGCTGACCACTTTGCGGAACAGGTAACGGGCCACCTCCTCGGGGGCCAGCGGGCGGGACTCCGGGCTCGAGTAGGAAATCCCGAACTCGGTTTCAATGCCGAAAATGCGCTTGTCCATCTCAGTTCTCCTCAGCCAGCAATGCCGTGATATCTGCGTCCTCCAGCCGGCGGAACGCCCGGCGGGTGCCGCGGCTGCTTTCCGAGCCGCGGTCCAGCACCGCCACCTCCACAGCCGACGGCGGCAGCGTGGTGGTTTCCTTGTCCGCAACGAGACCGGCCAGCGCAAGCCTGATGGCGCCGGCGAAGTCCAGTGCGCCCTGCCAGCCCGCCGCGACGGCCTCGGAGACCTTGTCCGCCTGGCCGCCCATCACGATGAAGCCCTTCTCGTCGGCGATCGAGCCGTCGAAGGTCAGCCGGTACAGGTGGTCCTCGTCCGGGGAGGACCCCACCTCGGCCACGGCCAGTTCGACTTCGAAGGGTTTCTGTTCTGCGGTGAACACTGCCCCGAGGCTCTGCGCGTAGACGCTGGCGAGTCCCCTGGCCGTGACATCCTCCCGGTCGTAGGAGTAGCCGCGCACATCCGCGTACCGGACCCCGGCCTGCCGGAGGCTCTCGAACTCGTTATATTTGCCGACGGCCGCGAACGCGATCTTGTCGTAAATCTCGCCGATCTTATGCAGTGACGGCGAGGGGTTTTCGGCCACCAGGGCGATCCCATCGCGGCAGCTGATGACCACCACGGAGCGCCCGCGGGCAATGCCCTTCCGCGCAAAATCCGCGCGGTCCTTCATCAGTTGTTCGGGCGATACGTAAAACTGCTGGGTCATCTCAGGCCTCCCGCTGGGCGACGGCCCTGGACTCGATGATGGCACCGGCCATGGCTGCGAGCTCGCGTTCCGGAACCCGGAAGGCACCCGTCCGGTTGACGGTGTACACCACGGGCCAGAGCTGCCGGACGGGGTCGGGGCCGCCGGTGGCGGAGTCGTCGTCGGCGGCGTCGTAGAGCGCCTCGACGGCGACGGAGACGGCGTCCCGTTCCGGGAGGTTGGGACGCCAGAGTTTCTTGAGGGCACCGCGAGCGAACATCGAGCCCGAACCGACGGTGTGGTGTTCCTGCTCCTCGTACCGGCCGCCGGTGACGTCGTAGGAGAACAGCCGGCCCAGGCCCGCGGGACGGTCGAAACCGGCGAACAGCGGCACGACGGCGAGGCCCTGCATCGCCATCGGCAGGTTGCTGCGGACCATTGCCCCGAGCCGGTTGGCCTTGCCGTCGAGGCTCAAGAGCGTGCCTTCGATCTTCTCGTAGTGTTCCAGTTCGACCTGGAAGAGCCTCGTGATGTCGAGGGCGATCCCCGCCGTCCCGGCGATGCCGAGCACGGAATACTGGTCCGCGGGGAAAACCTTCTCGATGTGCCGGCTGGCGATGACGTTGCCCATCGTGGCCCGGCGGTCGCCCGCCATCAGCACCCCGCCGGCGTAGGTCAGCGCGACGATGGTGGTCCCGTGCGGCGCCTGCAGGGGCGTGGCGGCGTTCCCCGCCGGGTGCTGCTGGCCGAAGGGAAGTTGGCCGAAAGGCAATAAGTCGGGGCGTTGGCGCTGCAGATGTTCGGTGAAGGAGGACGTGGCGTTGGCTGCTACCTGGTTGGCGGTGGTTTCCTGCACTGGTGCACTCCCTCAACGTAGTGAATCAACGACTTCCGGCCCTCAGCCCTGTGCCGGCGCAACCCCTGGGCCGCCGCGGTCCGGGCGGTGCGCTACTGGCCGCCCTTTTGGACAAACGCCCGGACGAATTCCTCGGCGTTGGACTCCAGCACACCGTCGATCTCATCAAGCAGATCGTCGACGCCCTGGGTGGCGGCTGACGCCTGGCCCTCCGCGGGAGCCGGCGGGGCGGCGGGGACGTCCTCGTCGACCTCGGTTTCCCGCGACTGCGGCTGCTGCTGCTCCTGGCCTGCCATTGCTTTCTCCTTCTGTCCGTCCCTTCTTCGCAAGGGACTTCATGTAAGCCATATTGCCACGCCCGGAGCCCTTGCGGGACTCTTTGGTCCTAGGAACCGGGAGGGAGTCCCAGCAGTTCGGACAGGAACGCTCCGGCCTCCCGGTGCCGGGCGAACAGGCCGCCGGTGAGGGCCTCGGTTCCGCGCAGCGGTTCCCGGGTGGGGACCCGCTGCAGCCTGCCGCGGCCGGGGACATCGAAGATCACGGAGTCCCAGCTGGCGCCGACAACGTCGGCCCCGAAGCGGCTGATGCAGCGTCCCCGGAAGTAGGCCCTGGTGTCCGACGGCGGCTCCGTGACCGCCCGCTGGATAACGGCGTCGTCGACGATCCGCTGCATCCGGTCCCGTGCCAGCAGGCGGTAGTAGAGCCCCTTTTCGGGCCGGATGTCCGCCCACTGCAGGTCCACGAGGCCCAGCCGCGCGTGGCCCCACTCCAGTCCGTCGCGGTCCCGGTAGCCCTCCAGCAGGGAGAGTTTCGCCAGCCATTCCACGGAGGATGCGGCCGCGGCCCGGTCGTTGCCCAGTTCGGTGAGTGTCGCCGACCAGCGCTCCAGCACTTCGTGGGTGTGGCCGTCCCCTTCCACGGCATCGGCGACGCCGGTGTCCTGGGCATGCTTCGCGGCCGCTTCGAAGTAGATCCACTGCAGGTCCAGGGCGGTGATCCGGCGCCCGTCGAGCAGCCGCAGGGTGGCGGTGAGCGAGGTGTCATGGCTAACGGCCTGCAGTGCGGCGACCGGCTCATGGACCTCAAGCTTCGGGGCCAGGCCGGCCTCGATCAGGCTCAGCACCAGCGCCGTGGTGCCGAATTTCAGGTAGTTCGCGGTCTGGCTGAGGTTGGCGTCCCCGATGATGACGTGCAGCCGCCGGTACTTGTCCGCGGTCGCGTGGGGTTCGTCGCGGGTGTTGATGATGGGGCGGCGGATCGTGGTTTCGAGGCCGACTTCGGTCTCGAAAAAGTCCGCCCGCTGGCTGATCTGGTAGCCGGGGCGGGAACCGTCCTGCTTCATCCCGACCCTGCCGGCGCCGCAGAATATCTGGCGGGTCACGAAGAACGGGGTCAGGCCGCGGACGATGTCGCCGAACGGCACCGCGCGGGGCATGAGGTAGTTCTCGTGCGACCCGTAGGAGACTGACTTGTTGTCGGTGTTGTTCTTGTACAGATTGACCGGGGGGAGGTCTCGATCCGCGGCCAGGCGCCGCACGGCGGCGAGGGCCACGAGGTCTCCGGCGGCATCCCAGGCGACGGCGTCGCGCGGGCTCGTCACCTCCGGGCTGGAGTACTCGGGGTGGGCGTGGTCGACGTAGAGCCGGGCACCGTTGCCGAGCACCATGTTCATCAGCAGCGTGCCGGACTCGTCCTCGCCGTCGGCTTCCAGCTCCTGCCGGCCGTAGGCCAGGGCAACGGCCTCGGCGTCGAGCACGGGAGGCTGGTCGGTCAGCTGGTCCGGTTCGGCCTGGCCGCGTTCCAGCGTCCAGCCGCGGGCGTCATGCAGCGGTTCCTCGTCGGTGTAGTCCCAGCGGGTCTCGGCCCCGCCGGCGGCGCGCTGCCGGGTCACCTGGGCATAGGCCTGGATCACGCGGGCGGACATCATCGTGGCGTTGGCGCCCGGCGCGGACGGGGCGTGGATGCCGTATTCGGTCTCCGAGCCCATCACCCGCATGGCGCCGCCGACCGGCAGCCCGCCGGACACTCCGGCCGGTCTGCCGGGCACAGCCGACGTCACAGGTACTGGCCCGTGGTCGGCATGGTCTCGATGGACTTGCCGGGTTCCTGCCCGGCCTTGCCCTGGACGATGGTGCGGATGTAAGTGATGCGCTCGCCCTTCTTGCCGGAGATCCGGGCCCAGTCGTCCGGGTTGGTGGTGTTGGGCATGTCCTCGTGCTCGCGGAATTCGTCGATGACGGCGCGCAGCAGGTGGTCGATCCGGATGCCCTTCTGGCCCACGGTGAGCAGGTCCTTGATGGCGTACTTCTTGGCCCGGTCCACGACGTTCTGCACCACGGCGCCGGAGTTGAAGTCCTTGAAGTAGAGCATTTCGGTGTCGCCGTTGGCGTAGGTGACCTCGAGGTATTCGTTGGACTTGTCGGTGGAGTACATCGCCTCGACGGTGCGCTGGACCATCGCATCCACGGTGGCCTGTACATCGCCGTGGTGTTCGGCGAGGTCGGACTCGTGGAACGGAAGGTCGGCGGTGATGTACTTGTTGAAAATGTCCGCCGCGGCTTCCGCGTCGGGGCGGTGGATCTTGACCTTGACGTCCAGGCGGCCCGGCCGCAGGATTGCCGGGTCGATCATGTCCTCACGGTTGGAGGCGCCGATTACGATCACGTTGTCGAGCCGCTCCACGCCGTCGATCTCGCTGAGCAGCTGCGGGACGATGGTCGTTTCGACGTCGGAGGAGATGCCGGTGCCGCGGGTGCGGAACAGCGAGTCCATTTCGTCGAAGAACACCACCACCGGGCTGCCCTCGGAGGCCTTCTCCCGGGCGCGGGCGAAGATCAGCCGGATGTGCCGTTCCGTCTCGCCGACGTACTTGTCCAGCAGCTCCGGTCCCTTGATGTTCAGGAAGTAGCTCTTCATGTCCGTCTTGCCGGTGCGTTCGGCGGCGCGGGCGGCGAGGGAGTTGGCGACGGCCTTGGCGATGAGTGTCTTGCCGCAGCCCGGCGGGCCGTAGAGCAGGATGCCCTTGGGGGCCTTGAGTCCGTGCTCGCGGTACAGGTCCGGATGCAGGAATGGCAGTTCCACGGCGTCGCGGATCTGTTCGATCTGCGGTCCGAGTCCGCCGATGTCCTGGTAGGTGATGTCCGGGACTTCCTCGAGGACGAGGTTCTCCACCTCGGAGCGCGGGATCTTTTCGAGGGCATAGCCCGTGCGGGAATCGATCGAGAGGGCATCGCCAACCCGAAGCTTCTGCGCGAGCAGGGCGCCGGAGAGCCGGATGACGCGTTCCTCGTCGGCCCGGCCGACCACCAGGGCACGGTCCGTGCCCAGCATCTCCTTCAGCGTGACAAGGTCCCCGGCCCTTTCGTAGCCGAGCCCGGCGACCACCATCAGCGCCTCGTTGAGGAGGACCTCCTGGCCGACGGCCAGCTGGTTCATGTTGACCAGCGGGCTGATCCCGACCCGCATCTTCCGGCCGGCGTTGAAAATGTCCACCGATTCCTCAGTGGCGGCCTGCCCGCCGTTGCCGGCGGAGGGATGGCGTTTGGGGTTCAGCTGCAGGACGGTGCCGAAGCTGTACGGTGGCTGGCCCTCCTGGTCGAGGGCGTTCTTGAGCCTGAGGATTTCCGCTTTCGCGGTTTCCAGCATGCCCACGAGCTTGGAGTTGTTCTGCGTGGCGGCGGCGAGCTGGCGGTCAATATGCCGGAGTTTGTCCCGGAGGATATTGACCTGCCGCTCGGCCACCGACAGTTCGCTGGCGGCATGCGCCTGCCCCGCGGACGCTGCCGCGTCCTCTGCCGGCGTCTGGCCCGGATCGGTGTTCGGAGTCTCCATCGTGCATCAGCCCCTTCCTACGCTTCTATTAAGACATTAGCCCCAAGAAGCCGGACCCCGCTGAAGACTTCCGAAATACGGACTACTTCGTAATATCCGGATCGTCCTTGACGTTCGTTCCGGCGATCGCGTCGCGGGCGGCCCGGCGCAGCTTCTTGTCCGAGACGGCGCGCTCCCCCACGGCACCGGGCGTCCAGGCGTTGACGTCCTCCTCGTTGAAGTCGGTCTTGGACGGGCGGCGCTTCACGGAGATGCCCGTGACGCCGTCGGCCAGCCGCCGCGTCACGAGCAGGAAGCCGGTGTGCGCCACCATCCGGTGATCCGGACGGACCGCGAGGCCCTCAAGGTGCCAGCCGCGGACCATGGATTCCCAGGCGTCGGGTTCGGTGAAGCGGCCGTCGGCGCGGATGGCCTCGGCGGTCCGGGACAGCTGTGTCACGGTGGCGACGTAGTTGATCCACACGCCCCCGGGTGCCAGGACGGTGGCCACCGCGTCCAGGCATTCCCAGGGCGCCAGCATGTCCAGGACCACGCGGTCCACGGAGCCGGGCTCCTCGGTGCGGACCACTTCCTCCTGGAAATCCCCGATGGAGATCTGCCAGGCCGGATGCGGGCCGCCGAAGATCGTCTCGACGTTGCCGCGGGCGATGTCTGCGAATTCCTCCCGGCGCTCAAAGGAGTGCAGATAGCCGTTGTCGCCGACCGCGCGCAGCAGTGAGATGGACAGGGCGCCGGAGCCGACGCCAGCCTCCACGACGCGTGCGCCGGGGAAGATGTCCGCCATGGTGACAATCTGGCCGGCGTCCTTGGGGTAGACCACGGCTGCGCCGCGGGGCATCGAGAGGACGAAGTCCGAGAGGAGGGGGCGCAGCGTCTGGTATTGCTGGCCGACGTTGTTGACCACCACGGAGCCGTCCGGCTTGCCGATGATCTCGTCGTGGTTCAGGAAGCCGCGGTGCGTGTGGAAGGCCCCGCCGGCTTCGAGGCTGATCGTGTTCATCCGGCCGCGCTCGTCGGTGAGCTGCACACGCTCGCCCTCCCGGAACGGTCCGCGGCGGCGGGCTGCGCCGACGGGCGCGGTGGCGGCGCGTGCCGGGGTGGCGGCCGGGGCGTCTGCGCTTGTGGCCGGACTAGTGTCAACACCTTCGGCGGATACGCCGTCGGTGGTTACGGCGTCGTCGGGGCTGGTGCTGGCGGCGGTGTCGCTGCTCATGAAAGGGTTCCTCGCTCCTGTAAAGCTGTGTGGCCGCGGAAATCGCCGGCGGTCCGGCTGCTCGCGCCCAGGGCCGTGCGCCCAGGCCGGAAATACACGACCGGCAGGTAACTCTACCGGCTTTGGCCGTACATCCGCTTGCCGGACCCGGCATTCTTGCCCGTCAGGGCGCCCAGGACGGCGGATTGGCGCAGCAGGCCGGTCACGGTTCCGTCGCGGTCGACGACGGCATACTCCAGGCCGTCGAGCTGGGCCAGGTACTGGATCAGTTCCTGTCCTTTGGACCACTCAGGCACGTAAGCCCCCTCCCCCAGGGCGTAGGACACGGCCGTGAGGGGCGTGGCGGCGGCGGCAGCCGCGGAGACCGTGGCGACGGCCCCGGCGTCCACGACGGCGGCCGGCCGCCCGTCCGGGCGGTAGAGCACGACGGCGGGACTTGCCCCGGTGGCGGGATCCGGGGCCAGTGCCAGCACTTCGGCCACGGAAGCCCCTTCCGGGAGGCCCACTGCCGGTTCGGCCAGCGCGCCGGCTTCCACGTGCGGCAGGCGGCTCCGAAGCCGGGCCTGCTCGATGGAGGCGGTGGCGCCCAACCAGAGGAAGCTGCCGACGAGGACCGTGATGAGCATGAGGGAGATGTCCGGCCGGTCGCCGCTGAGCAGGGGCAGGGCCACGAACCAGGCCACGAGGGCGATCACGATGATCCGCCCGCCCCAGCCGGCCGCCACGGTGCCCTTTTCCTGGCTGCCAGTCAGTTTCCAGACGGCGGATTCAACGAGCCGGCCGCCGTCCAGCGGAAGTCCCGGCAGGACGTTGAAGATGCCGATCAGCAGGTTGGCCCAGACAAAGATGTTGGCCAGGATCCCCGCGACGCCGGTGAGGTCCCCGACGGTCAGCAGGAGCCAGCCGCCGGCGGCGAGGACGAAGTTGGCCAGCGGTCCCGCCATCGCGACCAGGACGGAGCGTCCGGGTGACGCCGTGAAGCTCTCAAACTGCGTGTGGCCGCCCCAGAGGTTGAGGACGATCTTTTCGCTGGGCCACCGGTAGATCTTCGCGGTCAGGGCGTGCGCGAGCTCATGCACGAGGACGGAAATCAGCAGCAGGACAGCGTAGGCGAAGGCCACGAAGTAGGCGCCGATGCCGAGGTAGGGGTTGTTCGCCTGCAGCACCGGGCCGTAGACGATCACCGTGAACGCGGCAATGATGAACCACGAATAGGCGAGGATCACCGGGATGCCGGCGATGCGCCCCAGCGGGATGCCCTCCTTGCGGCCCTGCTTCTGCGGATCCTGCCCGCCGCGGCCGCGGGTGTCGGTGTCAGTCATGGACCGGCACCTTCGCGCCGCCGCGTTCCGGCCGGCCGGTTGGTACGGCGTCGGTGCCGCCGGCCAGGCCGAAGGTGGCGTCCGGGAATTCGTGGCGCAGGGCGACGAGGTCCTCGAGGTCGGCCACGGTGCGCCCCGCCAGGGTGTCCCACATGGCGTGCCGCGGATCGTGCGGCAGCGGCACGATATGTGGGATGGCGACCGTCAGCACGCCGGAGGCGACGGCGGCCGCGACGCCCGGCCCGGAGTCCTCCAGCGCGATGCAGTGATGCAGGCCAAGATCCGGGTCCTGTTCCTGCAGCAGCCCGACAGCCGTGAGGTAGGCCTCGGGGTGTGGCTTGCCCCGCGTGACGGTGTCGCCGGTGACGAGGACATCGAAGTAGGGCCTGGGCAGGCTGGCCACGATCTCCCGGGCCAGCGGGGCCTCGGACATGGTCACCAGGGCGCAGCGGATCCCCGCGGTGTGGAGCTCCTCCAGCAGCTCACGGGCACCCGGCCGCCACGGCACGGAGGTGCGGACCTGGCGGATGACGTGGGCCGTCAGGATGTCGATGATCTCCCGACGCTCCAGTGCCACCCCGGCGTCCTGCAGGATGCCGGCGGAGAAGATTAGGGACTGGCCCACCAGCTGCATGGCCTTCTCATGGGACCACTGCCCGCCGTGCGCGGCAACCAGGGCGTGTTCGGCCTCGATCCAGTACGGCTCGGTGTCGACGATGGTGCCATCCATGTCCCAGAGCGCGGCTTTGAGCAGTGGCTGGGGAGCTGAGGATCGCATGCTTTCCAGTCTACGGGGCGGCCCTGTGAGGGGCCTGATACTACGCCTACGGCGAATATCGCCCGCGGGTCGCCGATTTCCGGCGCTTCATTCCCTGCGGTGGCCGGGTCCTTGGACGTAGGGTGAAGGGATGAATAGCTTCGAGGTAGACCCCGCGGAAACGGGCGACGTGCCCGAGCCGGAACGGCTGCTGCAGCCCGTACCCGAGGGCCGGCGCATCACGGTGATGCTCGCCGCCTTCGAAGGCTGGAATGACGCCGGGGAGGCTGCGAGCGATGCCTTGCGCTACCTCAACAAGCTTTGGGGCGGCAAGAAGGTCGGCTCGGTCGACGCCGATGAGTACTACGATTTCCAGTTCACCCGTCCCACGATCCGCCGCACGTCCTCCGGGGAGCGGAAGATCAAGTGGCCCTCGACCCGTCTTTTCAAAGCCAGCGTTCCCGACTCCAACGTGGACGTCATCTTCGTCCAGGGCACTGAGCCGTCGTATAAGTGGCGGGCCTACACGGCCGAACTGCTGGTCCATGCGGAGGCGCTCCACGTGGATTACGTCATCCTTGTCGGCGCGCTCCTCGCCGACGTGCCGCACAGCCGGCCGATCCCGGTCAGCACCTCCACCGACGACCCTGCGCTGCGGGAGCGGATGGACCTTGAGGCGTCGCAGTATGAGGGTCCGGTAGGGATCGTCGGGGTACTCGCCGAGGTGTCGCTGCTGGCCGGGCTGCCCACCGTCTCGCTTTGGGCCGCCGTGCCGCACTATGTCGCCCAGGCGCCCTCCCCCAAGGCACAGCTGGCGCTGCTGCACCGGATCGAGGAGCTCCTGCAGGTTCCGCTCGACACCCAGGAGCTCGTCGAGGAGTCCGACGCCTGGGAACGCGGCGTTGACGAGCTGGCCACCGAGGACCCCGAAATCGCGGCGTATGTGCGCCAGCTGGAGGAAGCAAAAGACACTGCCGACCTCCCGGAGGCCAGCGGCGAATCGATCGCCCGGGAATTCGAGCGCTACCTCAAACGCCGCGGCAAGGACAAGCCCTAGGCTTCGACGCCCAGCAGGGCGTTGATGGCGTCGGCCACCAGTGCGGCGTCGGGGGCGGATCCGGCCCCGGGGTCCTTGAGGGCCGCTGCGGCCCACTCATCCACGGCGGCGACAGCCCCGGGGGCGTTCAGATCGTTCGAGAGTTCAGCCCGCAGCCGGGGCACCAGCCCGGCGGCTGAGCCTGCGGGCGCGACGTCGAGGGCAGCCCGCCAGGTGCGGAGCCTTTCCTTGGCCTGGGCGAACCCGGCCTCGGTCCAGGACCAGTCGCTGCGGTAGTGGTGGGCCAGGATGGCCAGCCGGATCGCGGCCGGGTCCTCGCCGGCGGCGCGGAGTTTGGAGACCAGGACCAGGTTTCCCTTGGACTTGCTCATTTTCTCGCCGTCGAGCCCCACCATGCCGGCGTGGGCGAAGTGGTGGGCCAGCGGTACGCCGGACAGGGAGTAGGCATGCCCGGCGCCCATTTCGTGGTGCGGGAAGATCAGGTCCGAGCCGCCGCCCTGCACGGTGAACGGGGCGGGCAGGTACTTCTGCGCGATGACGGTGCATTCGATGTGCCAGCCGGGCCGGCCCTCCCCCAGCCCGGCGCCGGGCCAGCTCGGCTCGCCCTCGCGGGCTACCCGCCAGAGCAGCGGGTCCAGCGCCTGGCGTTTGCCGGCCCGGCCGGGATCGCCGCCGCGTTCGGCAAAAAGCTCGAGCATCTCGGCGTCGGACAGTCCGGAGACGGCGCCGAGGGTCCAGGCGTCGGTGGCCTCCGCGGAGTGCTTCCCCGCCGCTTCGACGTCGTAATAGACGTCCCCGTCAGGCTCGCCGGCGCTGCCGGCCACCCGGTAGGCCAGACCCCGCTCCATCAGGCGCTCGATCGCGGGAACGATCAGCGGAATGGCCTCCACGGCACCCACATAGTGGTCCGGGGCCAGCACGTTGAGGGCTTCCATGTCGGTCTGGAAGAGCTCGATCTGGCTGGCCGCGAGATCGCGCCAGTCCACGCCGGTGGCGGTCGCGCGCTCCAGCAGCGGGTCGTCGACGTCGGTGACGTTCTGGACGTAGGAAACCTGCTGGCCGCCGTCACGCCAGGCGCGGTTGAGCAGGTCGAACGCGACGTAGCTGGCCGCGTGGCCCATGTGCGTGGCGTCATACGGGGTGATCCCGCAGACATACATCGACTGTTCGCCTGCTGCCCCGAGCGGAACGACGCCGCCCTTGGCGGTGTCGAAGAGGCGGAGGGCTGGCATGCGGCCCGGGAGCTGGGGAACGGGGCGGGAGATCCAAGACTTCACAGCCCAAGCCTAGTGCTAGGCGCTGATGACGTTGAAACCGAGCAGCAGGTACAGGGCCAGGCCCAGGAGGATCCGGTACCAGACGAAGAGCCGGTAGCCGTGGGTCGAGACGTACTTCAGGAACCAGCCGATGATGATGTAGCCCACCACAAAGGCGACGGCGGTGGCCAGCGCGGTTTCCGGGAGGCTGTAGGGGCCGGTGAGGCCTTCCTTGGAGACGACCTTGTAGAGCTGGTACAGGCCGCTGCCGAACACGGCCGGGATGGCCAGCAGGAAAGAATAGCGGGCCGCCGCTTCGCGGGTGTAGCCCATCAGCAGTCCGGCGGTGATCGTGCCGCCGGAGCGGGAGACCCCGGGGATCAGGGCCATGGCCTGGGCCAGGCCGTAGAGGATGCCGTGCTTATAGGTCAGCTGCGTCAGCTCGCGTTCCTGGCGTCCAACGGCGTCGGCGACGGCGAGGATCATGCCAAAGACAATCAGCATGGTGGCCACAAGCCAGAGGCTGCGGAGCACAGACTCGATCTGGTCCTGGAACAGCAGGCCAAGGACGATGATCGGCAGGCTGCCCAGGATCACCAGCCAGCCCATCCGGGCGTCAGGGTTCTGGCGCGAGACTTTCCCGGTCAGCGACCCGGCCCACGCCGTGATGATCCGCACAATGTCGCGCCAGAAGTAGACGATGACCGCGGTTTCCGTGCCCAGCTGGGTGATTG
Organism: Pseudarthrobacter sp. PvP090; assembly: GCF_040547365.1. Lineage (NCBI taxonomy): Bacteria > Bacillati > Actinomycetota > Actinomycetes > Micrococcales > Micrococcaceae > Pseudarthrobacter > Pseudarthrobacter sp. PvP090. The sequence goes on along the minus strand of NZ_JBEPPO010000007.1, from coordinate 53,728 downwards.
CCGTGAAGGCGGCCCCGGGATCGGCGGCGTTGGGGAGGAAGGAGCCAACGATCCGCAGATGGGCGCTTGAGGAAATCGGGAGGAATTCAGTCAGTCCCTGCACAAGGCCCAAAAAGGCCGCTTCAAACCAGTTCACGTAGATAGACCCTACGTCATGAGGGCGTGCGAACCCCCTAAGCTTGCAGACATGCAGCAGCGTTATGTCGGCAACAGTGGGTTGCGTGTGTCCGCCCTTTCCCTCGGCACCATGTCCTGGGCCCGGGAAACCGATGAGCAGGATGCCTCGGCCCTGCTCCGCACGTTTGTGGACGGCGGCGGAACCCTGATCGACACGGCCGCGTCCTACAGCGACGGCCAGGCCGAGGCGATGCTGGGCGGAATGCTGGGCGACGTTGTTGCCCGCTCCGAAGTGGTGATCTCCACGAAAGCCGGCCTGTCGACGTCGGACGGCCGCCGCAGCGTCGACACGTCCCGGAACGGGATGCTGTCCGGCCTGGACGCGAGCCTCGCCCGGCTGGGCACGGACTACGTGGACCTCTGGTTCGCCCAGGCCTGGGACCCCAACGTTCCGCTGGAGGAGACCCTGTCCGCGCTCGAGTTCGCTGTCCGCTCGGGCCGTGCCCGCTATGCGGGGGTCTCCAACTTCAACGGCTGGCAGACGGCCAAGGCCGCAGCCGTCGCGGGGTTCCCGCTGGTCGCGAACCAGTCGGAGTACTCCCTGCTGCACCGCTCCCCCGAAGCTGAACTCATTCCTGCCATCGAGGACGCCGGCCTGGGCCTGATGGCCTGGGGCCCGGTGGGGCGCGGGGTGCTGAGCGGCAAGTACCGCGGGCACATACCCGGGGATTCACGGGCAGCCCATGCGCGGCTCGCCGGCTATGTGGAGCCTTACCTTGAAGGGGCCTCGTCCAGCGTGGTGGAGGCCGTTGCGATGGCGGCGAAGGGCCTGGGCCGGACAGCCCTCGACGTCTCACTGAGCTGGCTGCTCTCGCAGCACGGTGTGGCGACGGCGATTGTGGGACCCCGCACGCCGGTGCAGCTCAAGGAGATCCTGGATTCAACGCTGGCACCGCTTCCGCCGCAGATCGCCCAGGCCCTGGAGGACGTGTCGAGTCCCGCCTGAGCGGCGTCCCGGCCTGACTCTCTCACTGGAGGATTTCGAGGTCTTCCTCGTCGTCGACGTCTTCTTCCTCGTCGTCGCCGTCGTCATCAAGGACCCCAAGTCCCGTCACTTCGCCGTACGCTTCATAGAGGGAGTCGTCGTAGACTTCAAAGGCATCAGCAACGGCAAAAAACGCTGCTTCGACCGCGGGGTCCCCGGGCGCCCGGCGTGCTGACGCAGCGGCGAGGTGTTCTTCCAGGGCAGCCGTGAGGGCTTCAAGCGCGACACGCGGATCGATGCTCATGACTTCACGTTAGCCGGAAATGGAAGAAAATGGAGAGCAATGAAGGAACATTTTCTCAGCAGTTCAGTCCAGCGGGAACGGGACTATGTGAGGCAGTACGAGTACCTCGTACTGACGGTAAGTCCTGAAGATTCCCTGCCGGAAGCGCGCCGCCGCCTGGTGGAACACTCCGAGTACGGCAAGTGGGAACTGGAGCGCAGCGTGCTGTATTTGGGTGGCGGCCGCCGCTTCTGGCTCCGCCGCCGGGTCACCCAGGTCCAGCGGACCGTTTAAGGTCCTGCAGTCCAGCGGACCGTTTAGGGCGACTCGAGCGGCCCGAGCCACGCGTTGGCCACCGTGTTGTGCGCCGATTCGTCGTCGGAGGGGTGGAACATTCCCGCCAGCACGTCCCGGTACAGCCGTTCCAGCTCGGAGCCACGGAAGTAGCTGGATCCCCCGGACACCCTGATGGCCAGGTCCACAACCGTGCGGGCCGTCTCCGTCGCACTGACTTTCAGCCCGACCAGTTTCGGGAACCACTGGCTGCCGTGGTCGGCCAGAGCGTCGACGTCCGCGGCGACGCTCGAGAGCTGGGGGTACAGCGCGTCCATCGCCATGGCCGCGTCCGCCACTTTCCAGCGGATGTCGGGATCCTGGGCGTAACTGCGCCCGCCGTTCTTGAAGGATGTCCGCCGCTTGACGGCCTCCACGCCCAGCGCGAGGGCCCGTTCGCCGATGCCCGTGTAGACCGCGGCCAGCAGCGTCTCGAAGCAGGCGAAGATGGCGAAGATCAGCGGGTCCGCGTTCGGGCCGGCCGGCAGCTTGCGGAAGATCCGCTCCGCCGGCACCACCGCGCCATCCAGGACCGTCGTGTTCGACTGGCTGGCCCGCATGCCCAGTGTGTCCCAGTCGGGCAGGATCTGGTACCCGGGGGTCTCCCGGGTGAGGAAGCCGTGGACCAGCTGCCCGGCGCCGTCCGCGGCCGAGGCGTCCTTGCCGAAGATCCCCAGCCGGGTCCACGCCGGCGAGAGGCTCGTGAAGATCTTGCGGCCGGTGAAGGCGTACCCGCCGCCGGCCTGCGGGACGGCCGTGGTGAGGGAGTCGAAGAGCACCGAGTCGTTGCCCGCCTCCGAGTTGCCGAAGGCGAAGATCTCACCCTGCCCGGCTTCCCGGAGGACAAAGTGGAGGGACGAGTCGCCCCGGGCGGCCAGGACGTGCGCGACGCCGGTCCAGACGAGGTGCATGTTGATCGCCAGCGCGGTGGCCGGCGCCGCCGTCGCCAGCCGCCGCTGCAGCTGCGCCGCAGCCAGGAGCCCGAGTCCCAGCCCGCCGTCGGACGCCGGAACGAAGATCTTCAGGTAGCCGGCCTCCGCCAGTTCCGCGAGGTCCTCGTGGAAAAAGGCATTGTCCCGGTCGTAGCCGGCGGCGCGCCCGCGTATCCGTTCCAGCAAGGCATCGGGCAGGACGTCGGACAGGACATCGGGCAGGGGATCCTCAGGGCTCATGGGCGGGGTCTTCCAGGCGTCAGTAATTGGTGAGCAGGGTATCCAGCACCCGGGCGCCGAATTTCAGGGACTCGGTGGGGACGCGTTCGTCCACGCCGTGGAACATCCCGGTGAAGTCCAGTTCGTCCGGGAGCTGCAGCGGCGCGAAGCCGTACCCGGTGATGCCCAGTCGGCTCAGGGACTTGTTGTCCGTGCCGCCGGACAGTGTGTAGGGCAGGACCTTGGCTCCAGGGTCCTCGGCGTGCAGCGCGTCGATCATGGAGTCCACGAGGTTCCCGGCGAACGGAACCTCCAGGGAGACGTCGTTATGGACGTAACTTACGTCCACGCCCTTGCCGGCGAGTTCGCGGACGATTTCGAGGACGTGCTCCTCCTGGCCGGGCAGGGTCCGGCAGTCGATGAGGGCCTCCGCCGATTCCGGGATCACATTGTGCTTGTAGCCGCCCTTGAGCAGCGTGGGGTTGGTGGTGTTCTGCAGGGTGGCGCCGACGAAGCGGGCCACGGTGCCGAGCTCCTTGAGAATTTTCTCCGGGTCGTCGGGATCGAACTCCACGCCCGTGAGTTCCGTCACGCCGTCAAGGAACTGCCGCGTGGTGGGCGTAAGTTCCACCGGCCAGCGGTATTCCCCGATCCGGGACACTGCACTGGCCAGCCGCGTGACGGCGTTGTCGGTGTTGATCTGGGAGCCGTGGCCGGCGCGGCCGTGGGCGACGAGGCGCAGCCACGACAGGCCCTTTTCGGCGGTTTGGAGAAGGTAGGTGCGCTGGCCGCCAATGGTGGCCGAGAAGCCGCCGACTTCGGAAATGGCCTCGGTGGCGCCGTCAAAGAGTTCGGGCCGCTTCTCGATCGCGTAGCGGGCGCCGTAGGTGCCGCCGGCTTCCTCATCGGCGAAGAATGCGAAGATCAGGTCCCGCTTGGGCTTGCGTCCGGTGCGGGCGAAATTCCGCAGGACGGAGAGGATCATGGCGTCCATGTCTTTCATGTCCACAGCGCCACGGCCCCAGATCATGCCGTCCTTGAGTTCCGCGCCGAAGGGATCCACCGACCACTGCTCACGGAGTGCGGGAACTACGTCCAGGTGCCCGTGGACCACCAGGGCGCTGGCGGAGGGGTCCTCCCCGGCCAGCCTCGTCACCACGCTGGCGCGGCCCGGGGCGGCCTCGAAGATTTCGGCGTCCAGCCCCACTTCGGTCATCAGTCCCGCGGTGTATTCGGCGGCCGCCCGCTCCCCCGGTCCGGAGCCGTCGCCGTAGTTGGAGGTGTCGATCCGGATCAGTTCCTGGCAGATTCTGACGACCTCGTCCTCGGGCCTGATATCAGTCATGGTTCACTCCTCGTGGCGGGGCTCTGTTGCTGGCTTCAGCCTACCCACATGCCCGTTCAGGCCCCGATTATTTGTTTCGGGAAAGTTCATGCTAGAGTCTTTCTCGCTGCTTCGGAGAAAACCGAAACGCTGAAAGGCGAAAAGGTACACCGAATACCACCTGCGCGGGTGGCGGAATGGCAGACGCGCTAGCTTGAGGTGCTAGTCCTCGAAAGGGGGTGGGGGTTCAAGTCCCCCTCCGCGCACAACAGGAAAAGGCCCTGGAATCCAACGGATTTCGGGGCCTTTTTGTGTCCCTTCAAAGAGCCGGCCCGGAACCGCCGACCCCGCACTTGCCGTTCGCCCCGGCCCAAGCTGGTAACACCACCCCGGACTGGGTCACGGCACCTGCCGTGGGGAAGCCTCACCGCGTCTCCTGGAAGGCCCTCCGTGCTGCCGGCCCTGGGGCGTGGACACGGGGTGCGGGCGATCCTATCCTTGTGCCCTGAGGGGGAATCTCACCGAGCCGCGTCGGAACCGGCAGCACCTGTGGTCTCACTAGTCACCTAGGAGTGCCCATGCAACGCCGCCCAGCCGCAGTGTCCGCACTGCTCGTCTCGCTCTTGCTTTTTACCTCGTGCAGTCCCTCACCCGGCGGCCAGGGGGCCGAATCGACGGCGGCCCCGGGCGGAAGTGCCTCCCCCGGCGGCCAGGCCAGCGCTACGCCCTCCCCCGTTCCGGTGACGACGGACGCCACCCTCGCACCCCGGCCGGCGCCCGCCGCGTTGGAGGCAGCCACACCCGTGCCCACCCAGGAACTCGACGCGAGTAGGGGCCGGCTCTACTGCCCCAAGGGGTCACAGGAAGGCTGCCACGGCCCTGCCGATATGCCGAGCTACCTCGGCCACGTGCTCGCGGTGACAGCGCCGATGTTCGACGAGAAGTACGGCGTGGCGAACCGGCCGGCGTCGTTCTTCTTTGTGGCGGCAGGCCTGACCGGCCCGACGGCGTGCGTCAAGGATGACGGCAGCCCGGAAGAGTACACCAGCGAGGATTACTCGTACTGCACGGAGGACAAGGCCGTCTACGCCGGCCAGGACGCCCTGTGGCAGCTGTACAGCGGGGTGGGGGGTGCGGCGCCCGCCGTCGGCTACGCCCACGAATGGGGGCACCACGTCCAGAACATGAAGGGCGTCCCGGCTCCGGAGACCGAAGAGCAGAACATGCTCCTCGAGAACCAGGCGGACTGCATTTCCGGTGCCTGGGTGGCCCACGCGGCACAGTCCGGCAACTTGGTCTATCCCGGCGACCTGGGCGACCTCAATGCCTTGCTGGCGGGCATTGCACCGCCGGGCGAGGGTGAAACGGGGAGCCCGATCGAGGACCGGGTGAACGCTTTTATGCAGGGCTACACGAACGGACTTCCGGGCTGCAATTCGTACTTCCCGGAGACGCCCATTTACGCAGGATGACCCGGGAGCACGGCGCAGTAAACAAACGTGTTGTGCATCTTCGGCTCCTACGCCTCCGGACGCGGGGCGGACCGGATGGTGCCGACGAGCGAGCGGAATCCGGAGTCGGCCTGCAGGGCATCCAGCAGCACGGGTCCGCGCGGACCGGCGAGCGGTATACGCCAGTTGGGGTACTGCGTGCTGGTCCCGGGCTGGTTTTGGGTCCGGGTCTCCCCCACCGCGTCAACCAGCGCGACGCCCAGCAGGGACGAGGGCGTCAGGGTAGTGAACGCGTAGAGCGCCTCGACGGTGCCCTGCACGTCCTGGTGCCCCTGCTCCGGCAGGAGACCGCGTTCGCGCAGGAGCCCGAGCACCGCCTCCTGCTCGGCGGCCGCCTCGGCGCGTTCCTCGTCCACGGGGCGCTGCAGCAGGCCCAGTGATTCGCGGAGGGTGACGTGTTCGCCGGCCAGGTAGCCGGCCGTCGGGGGCAGGTCGTGGGTGTTGACGCTGGTCAGGCACTGCTGGCGGTACCGTTCCGGCGGGATCGGGCCGTCGGCGTCGTGCTCGAACCAGAGGATCGACGTGCCAAAGATCCCGCGTTCCGCCAGGTAGTCCCGGACCCACGGCTCAAACACGCCCAGATCCTCGCCAATCACGATCGCTCCGGCCCGCTGGGCCTCGAGGGCGAGGATACCGATCAGCGCCTCATGGTCGTAGTAGACGTACGTGCCCTGCTCCGGCCCGGCCCCTGCCGGGATCCACCACAGCCGGAACAGGCCCAGGATGTGGTCCACCCGGATCCCGCCGGCATGGCGCAGCACGGTCCGGAGCATGTCCCGGTAGGCGGCGTAGCCCGATTCCGCGAGACGGCCGGGGTGCCAGGGCGGCTGGGTCCAGTTCTGCCCCTGCTGGTTGAACATGTCCGGTGGGGCACCGACCGTGACGTCCCGGGCCAGCACCCCGGCAAGCGACCAGTCGTCCGCGCCGCCGGGCTTCACCCCGACCGCGAGATCGTGGACGACGCCGATCTCCATGCCTGACAGCCGGGCCGAGCGCTGGGCGGCTTCCAGCTGCTGGTCGCAGAGCCACTGCAGCCAGCGGTGGAATTCGATCCGGCCGGCCAGCAGGGCCCGCTGCTCCTTGCAGTAGGCGGTGCCCGGCGATGAGGCTTCCGCCGCCCACTGGGGGGCGCCGGGGGCCAGCTTCTCGGCCAGCGCGCACCACAGGGCGAAGTCCTCGAGCCCCTGCCCCTCCCCGGCACAGAAGTCAGCGAACGCGATCGACCGGGCAGGGTCGCGCGGGACCCCGAAGAGCAGCTCCAGGGCTGCCAGTTTGGCCCCGTAGCTGGAGTTCCGGTCCAGCAGCCCGGTGGAGTGGTTCGCAGCGTGCTGTTGACCGGCCAGCCGCTCCACCTCGGCCCGGCCGGCCGGGTCCAGGTAGCCGTATTCGGGGATCTCCTCCACCCGGAGGTAGAGCGGGTTGAAGTAGCGCCGTGTCGTGGGCAGGTAGGGCGAGTCCTCGACGGGAGGCCGGGGCTCGGCGGCGTGCAGCGGGTTGACCAGCAGGAAGCCGGCGCCCTCCTGCCCCGACATGGCGGCGAGATCGGCGAGGTCGGTGAAGTCGCCGATGCCCCAGGACCGGGAGGACCGCACGGAGTAGAGCTGCGCGGTCAGACCCCAGTTCCGCCGCCCGGCGAGCGCCTCGGTGGTGCGGAGCTTCACCGGCGTGACGATGAGCGTGCATTGGGCCACCGTGCCCTCATTGTCCGCCAGCAGGGTGTGCCACCCGAGGGGCACCCGGCCCGGGACCGCGAAGGTCGCCCGGCCGGTGAGGACGCCGTCGACGTCGACCGGCGCGTCCCAGTTGTCCCGTTGCGTCGCCTCGTAACGGTGGCCGTCTTCGGTGACGATCCAGACGCTGACGGCGCTTCCGTGCGGCACATGGACGTTGACGTTGAGTTCCTGCCTTTCACGGGCGACGGCGACCGGCGGCAGCAGGCGCCGCCACGGTGCCCGGCGGGCCTCGGCCAGGGACCGCTCCATCTCGTCCGGGTCATCGGCCGGGACGCCCAGCGCCGCCAGGACGCCGCGCAGGGTGGTGTCCGCGACGGAGCGTTCGACGCCGTCCCAGCCCCGGTACGAGGTCCCCACCCCGTGGGCGGCCGCGAGTTCCCGCAGCAGCAGGGGTGCGCCGGTCACGTTGTCATGGTGCATGCCATCAGCCATGGGGCAACTCTAAACGCTGCCCCCGTGCCCCGTCCCGTGTTGGTGGACGTGGGTTTCGCCGACCAGTTCCTGCAGGCCCTCGACGGCGCGCGCCAGCGACAACTCCGGGGAGGCAACGATGAACGGCATCAGGAGCCGGTTCTCCTTGTCCAGGTGCAGGGCGAAGATGTTCCGGATGGAGCCGGCGGCCACGGCGGCGTCCACCCCGGTGGATCCCCGCAGGTCCTCCACCAGTCGGCGAGCGCATGCGGGACGAGCTCGGTCTCGCACCACTCCACCAGCACCTCATGGGCGTCGTGCTCCGCGACGGCGTCCCCCGTCCGGACAGCGCGGACCAGTGTCGCCGTCAGCGTGCTGAGGCGCTTGAGCATGCCCGCATGGTGCTGCTCCACCGCTGCGAGGGCCCCGGCGTCGTCGTCGGCGTTCTTATTGCCGGTGCTGGCCGCTGGCTGGTCCATGACGTCTCCTGGAACTGTTGAATAGGGTCATGCGGGCTCTCTCCCCCACTGTACGGCGGAGGCCCGCCGGGGCACCGGGCCTTTCGGCCCAGCCCGGTGAAGCCGGCCCGCCACGGATGTCGATGCCGGCTTTAGGCCCGGCCGCAGCGTCCGCGCTAGCCTTGCAGCCTATGGTCGACGTCGAACGGTTCCGGATCCTCCTCCAGGAGGAGCGCCGCCGGAAACTTGCCCTGCTCCCCGCGCTTCGCCGGGACATCACCTCGGTAAACGCCGCCCGGCAGGACTCCAATGTCGACGACGAACACGATCCCGAGGGTGCCACGATCGCGTTTGAGCTCTCCCAGGCCTCGGCCCTGCTGGAGCAGAGCCGTCAGGGTCTCGAACAGATCGAGGCGGCTCTGGCACGGATCGACGCCGGCACGTACGGCATCTGCGCCGTGTGCGGGGAACACATCGCGGAGGGCCGGCTCGAGGCCCGCCCCTGGACCCCGTACTGCATCCGGCACAGTGCCGGACCGGCAGGCACCGCGGGAACACCGGGCCGGACCTCAGCATGACCAATCCTGCCGAGACCTGGTGGAACCGGATAGTCGCCGGATTCACCCACTCCCCCGTCCCGCACGTCACCGGCACCGAACTGGCACTTGTCATCCTCCTGGCCGTCGCCCTGTCCCTGCCGCAGGCGACCTGGCGGTACTTCGGGCTGCTGGCCACCGTCACCCACGAACTCGGCCATGCGTTCGCCGCGCTGATGACCGGGCAGCGCCTCGGCGGCATCCACCTGCGCCTGGACCACTCGGGAACCACCACCACCTACAGCCGGAGGCCGCTGGCCGCCGTCTGGTCCACGTTCTGGGGATACCCGGTGCCGGCCGTGGTGGGCGCGGCGATGGTCTGGAGCGGCTTCAACGGCTGGGGTCCGGCGGCGATGTCAGTCGGGACCCTCATCCTGCTGGCCTCGTTCCTGTTCATCCGCAACGGCACCGGGCTGCTGATCACCGCTGCCGCGGTCCTGGCCGCCGCCCTGCTCGTGCTGTTCGTCCCGCCCGGATTCAACGGCCATGTCATGATCGTGCTGGGCCTGGCGCTCCTCGTCGCCGCCGTCCGGGACCTCGGCAAGCTCGCCAACGTGCACCTGCAACGCCGGGACCGGCTGGCGACGTCGGACGCATACCTCCTCTCGCGGGCCACCCGCATCCCCGCCGCCGTCTGGATCGTGCTGTTTGCCGCCGTCGTCGGCGCCGCCTGGTGGGTGGCCTGGCAGCCGATGTCGCAGGTGTTCTCTGCAGTGCCGCCGCTCACAGTGCCGGGACAGGGCGGCACCCCGGCATAGGCTGGGACCATGAGCACAACACACACGGACGACCCCGGATTCAGCACCAAGGGTGCCTACGTCACCGGAGGTGCGGAGTTCACCCGGGACACCAACTACATCGAGGACCGGATCACCCGCGACGGCGCCCCCGGCCGGAACGGCGAGCCCGGCTGGCCGGTGGAGCCGGGACGCTACCGGCTGATCGCGGCCCGCGCCTGCCCATGGGCCAACCGGACCGTGATCGTGCGCCGGCTGCTGGGCCTCGAGGACGTCATCTCCCTTGGCCAGCCCGGCCCCACCCACGATGCACGCTCCTGGACCTTTGACCTGGACCCGGATGGCAGGGACCCGGTCCTCGGCGTGGAACGGATCCAGGAGTCCTACTTCCGCCGGTTCCCGGACTACCCCCGGGGCATCACCGTGCCGGCCATCGTCGACGTCGCCAGCGGCCAGGTGGTGACCAACAACTTCCCGCAGATCACCCTCGACTTCGCGACCGAGTGGACCGCGTTCCACCGCCCCGGTGCCCCGGACCTGTACCCGGAGGCACTCCGTGAGGAGATCGACGCGGTCAACAAGAGGGTCTTCACCGAAGTGAACAACGGCGTGTACCGCTGCGGCTTCGCCGGTTCCCAGCCGGCCTATGATGCTGCCTACGACCGGCTCTGGACCGCCCTGGACTGGCTGGAGGAGCGCCTCACCGGCCAGCGGTACCTTGTGGGGGACACGATCACCGAGGCCGACGTCCGGCTCTTCACCACGCTGGTACGGTTCGACGCCGTCTACCACGGGCATTTCAAGTGCAACCGGCAGAAACTCAGCGAGATGCCGGCGCTGTGGGCCTACGCCCGCGACCTGTTCCAGACCCCGGGGTTCGGCGACACCGTCGACTTCGTGCAGATCAAGCAGCACTATTACATCGTCCACGAGGACATCAACCCCACCGGGATCGTTCCGGCCGGGCCTGAGCTCGGCAACTGGCTGACCGCCCACGGCCGGGAAGCACTCGGCGGCCGCCCCTTCGGCGGGGGAACGCCGCCGGGCCCGGTCCGGGCCGGGGAGGAAGTTGCACCGGGGCACGGCGCGGACTAAACCGGGGGCGCCGGAGGGGGTTCGTCCAGTTGTCGCAGCAACGTCCCCGCCCTAGGGTGAACCGGGTGACAACCACAGACGAGGCCACGCACACCGGCGGCCCCTCCCGGCCCCGGCGGCTCTGGCGGATCGCGGCCGGCAACGTCCGCTCGGCGCTGCTGTGGCCCCGGCTGCAGCTGGCCCTCAAGGCAGGACTGGCCGCGGGTATTGCCTTCGCAATCGCCCCGTTCATGCCCGGCTCCGCGGCCGACTACCCCTACTACGCTCCGCTGGGCGCCCTCGTGGCCATGTACGAGAACGTCGCCGGCTCCATGAAGCAGGGGGTGCAGGCGCTCGCGGGGCTGGCCATCGGGGTGGGGCTGGCCTTTGTGCTGTTCGTTCTCGGCAGCCCGACGCCGCTGACGGTCGGTGTTGTGATGGCTTTCGGCGTCGTCCTGGCCGGGCTCCCGAAGATCGGCGCGGGCCGGGACTGGATCCCGACGGCGGCGCTCCTGGTCCTGCTGGTCGGCGGCCACAACCCGGACCAGTTCTCCTTCGGCTACCTCCTGCAGATGGGCGCCGGCGTCACGGTGGGCATCCTCGTGAACCTGCTGGTGTTCCCGCCGCTGCACTTCCGCGCCGCCGAGCTCAGCATCGCCGAACTGCGCCTCGCGCTCGCCCAGCAGCTCTGGGACATGGCCAAGGCGCTGAAGGAGAGCTGGCCGCCGGAACACGAGGACTGGTCCAAGCGGTCCGGCGCCCTCGAGGCGTCCGCGCGCTCCGTCCGCCTGGCCGTGGAGAAGGCGGACGCCAGCCGGCAGGCCAACCCCCGGCGCCGGCTCCATCCGCGGGACATCGAGCTGGACTACCGCAACCTCCGGGACCTGGAACGGGTGACCTTCCACGTCCAGGACGTGACGCAGGTGCTCTCCGACGTCATCTGGGCCAAGGACACCCCCTTTGTGGTGCCGGATGAGTACGCTGCGCCTCTCGCCGACGCCATGGCCGCCGTCGGCGACGTCCTGGAGGCGGTCGAGACGGCGAGCCCGGACCGGCAGTCGGAGCTGAGCCAGGAAGCGGACGCCACCGTCAAGGCCCTGACCGCACGCGTGGGCGCGGAGGAAGCGGCTACCGACGCCCCCAGCGCCGTCGAATCGATCCTCTTGAGCCTGCACCGGATGCTGCGCGTGGTGAAGAACTCCGCGGATAACCAGGGCTAGAGCGCGGCCACCGATCCGCTGAAGTGCTTGCGTCCGGACCGCGAATTCCAGGCGACGTAGTCCGAGCGCCGCCACGCCCCGTCACTGTCCTGGCCGGTGCTGATGCCCAGCGCCACGCGGGCCGGCAGGAACACCGGCGCCTCGAAGGCCACATCCCAGCTGAACGCTTCGCCTTTGGCGGCCCCCACGTCCGCCAGGGCCCTCGACGCCAGATACATGCCATGCGCAATCGACCGCCGCAGGCCCAGCGCCTTGGCCGACAGGACGCTCAGGTGGATCGGATTGAAGTCGCCGGACACGGCGGCGTAGGCCCGCCCCGTGTCGACGCCCAGCTGCCACAGCGCGGTCGGATCCGGCGCCGCGAAATTCGCTGCGGGCGACGCGGCCGTGGGCTTGTCGATCCCGGGCAGGAAGACGCCTTTCGCCAGGTAACTGGAGACACCGCGCCAGCTCACGGCGCCCTCCCCCGCCCGGCGCACCTCCGCGACGACGTCCAGCTGGGTGCCGGCCCGGTGACCGCGCAGGTTCTCCGCCCAGGCCTGGACGTCCAGCGCCTCGGTGAACCGGAGCGGAGCGGACTGCACCACCCGGTTCTCCACATGGATCATGCCCAGCAGCGGCAGCGGAAAATCATCCCGGTTCAGCACGCTCATGGCCAGCGGGAACGCCAGCGCATGGATGAAGCCGGCCGGCAGGACATCGCTCGCGGTCTCACCGATCAGGTGCTGGTACGCCGTGAGGTTTTCCACCGCCGCCTTGACGCCGCGGACCTCATGCCGTGCCTCCGGGAGCCCGTCCCCGGCGTGGGTGCCCAGCACCCGGCGGCGGGCGGCGGTGGCTGCCGCGTTGACGTAGAGCTTGGACAGCGACGGCATCTCCCCCAGGATGACGGGCTGTGGTGGGGTCATGCCCCCACCAGGTTCTGCCCGCAGACGCGCAGCACCTCGCCGGAGATGCCCCCGGCGGCGTCGCTGGCCAGGAATGCGATGGCCTCGGCCACGTCTCCCGGCTGCCCGCCCTGCTGCAGGGAGTTCAGCCGGCGGGCGATCTCGCGGGTGGCGAACGGGATCTTCGCGGTCATCTCCGTCTCGATGAAGCCCGGGGCGACGGCGTTGATGGAGCCGCCGTGCGTGCCGATCAGCGGAGCCGTGGCCCGGACCATGCCCATGACGCCGCCCTTGGAGGCGGCATAGTTGGTCTGTCCGCGGTTGCCGGCGATGCCGCTGGTTGAAGCGACAGAGACGATCCGCGGGGAGCTCCGGAAATGCTCCGAGGCCAGCAGGGCCTCGTTGATCCGGAGCTGCGCGGCAATATTGACCGCGATCACCGAGTTCCAGCGGCCCTGGTCCATGTTGGCGAGCAGCTTGTCCCGGGTGATGCCGGCGTTGTGGATCACGATGTCCAGGCGCCCGTGACGTTCCACGGCGTGGTCGATGATCCGCTGCCCGGCGTCCTCGCGGCTGATGTCCAGCTGCAGGGCCGTGCCGTGCACCTCGTTGGCCACGGCGGCAAGGTGGTCGCCGGCGGCCGGGATGTCGACGACGACGAGCGTGGCACCGTCGCGGTAGAGGGTGCGCGCAATCGCGGCGCCGATTCCGCGCGCGGCGCCGGTCACGACGGCGACTTTCCCCGCCAGCGGCCTCCCGGCGTCGGCCGGCAGCTGCCCTTCGGCGGAGCTGACGGTGAGGAACTGCCCGTCGACGAACGCGGACCGGCCTGAGAGGAAGAAGCGAAGCGCTCCGAGGGTGCTGGGGCTGGTGGTGCCGGCGCCGTCGGCGAGCAGGATGCCGTTGGCGGTGGCGCCGGCGCGCAGCTCCTTGGCCAGCGAGCGGAGGAGCCCGTCCACTCCCTGGCGGGCGGCCGCGGCGGCCGGGTCCGCAGTGTCCGGATTTGCAGCGTCGGCCGCCGTGCGGGAGACGGTGATGACGCGGGCGTTGGCTGCCAGGTCCCGGAGGGACGTGGCGGCGGTGAGCACCGGCTTTTCGAGGTCCTCCGGACGGGCCAGTTCATCCAGTACGAGGATGATGGCGCCGAGCTTCTCCTTGGGCACCGCATGGCGGCGCACATCGAGGTTCCAGGACAGGAGCGTCGAGGCCAGCGCGTCGGCGCCGCTGCCGCCGCCCTGGACCAGGACGGGCCCGCTCACAAGCGGCTGTCCCGGCTGGTGGCGGCGCAGCACCGCCGGCTGCGGCAGCCCGAGTTTCCTGGCAATGTCCCGGCCCGGGCCGTGGCTCACGAATTGGGTGTATTTGTCGGTCATCGGATCCCCCTAGAGTGCTTCAAGAATAGCGACGACGCCCTGGCCGCCGGCCGCGCAGATGGAGATGAGCCCGCGGGCCGGTCGGCCGTCAACGTCGCCCCTGGCGTGCAGCATTTTCGCGAGGGACGCCACAATCCGGCCGCCGGTGGCCGCGAAGGGGTGGCCCGCCGCGAGGGAGGACCCGTTGACGTTGAGCCTGGTCCGGTCGATGCTGCCGAAGGCCCCGTCCAGGCCGAGCCGTGTACGGCCGAACTCCTCGTCCTCCCACGCGGCCAGGGTGCTCAGCACGGTACCGGCGAAGGCCTCATGGATCTCGAAGAAATCAATGTCATCCAGGCTGAGCCCGTTGCGGGCCAGCAGCCGCGGCACGGCGAACGCCGGAGCCATCAGCAGGCCGTCCTTGCCGTGAACGAAGTCGACCGCGGCCGCCTCCCCGTCAACGACGGTGGCCAGCTTGGGCAGGTCATGGGCATCCGCCCACTCCTCGGCCGCGAGCAGCACGGTGGAGGCGCCGTCAGTGAGCGGGGTGGAGTTCCCTGCCGTCATGGTGGCCGCGGATCCCAGGTTCTTGCCGAAGACGGGCTTGAGGGTGGCGAGCTTCTCGAGGCTCGTGTCGGCCCGCAGGTTGGAGTCGCGGGTGAGGCCGCGGTAGGGCGTGAGCAGATCATCGAAGAAGCCGGCGTCGTAGGCAGCGGCGAGGTTGCGGTGGCTGTTGAAGGCCAGTTCGTCCTGCGCCTCCCGGGTGATCTTCCACTGCGCCGTCGTGAGCGCCTGGTGTTCCCCCATGGACAGGCCGGTGCGCGGTTCGCCCGTGTTGGGCGCGTCCGGGGCGAGGTCCTTGGGCCGGAGACGGCTGAGGACCTGCAGCCGCTGCGGCAGCGTCTTGGCCCGGTTCAGGTCCAGGAGCACTTCGCGCAGGCCCTCGCTCACGGCGATGGGGGCGTCCGAGGCGGAGTCGACGCCGCCGGCGATCGCCGAGTCGATCTGGCCGAGTTTGATCTTGTTGGCGAGGCCGAGGACCGTTTCCAGCCCGGTGGCGCAGGCCTGCTGCAGGTCGTAGGCGGGGGTCTCGGCCGACAGTGCGGAGCCGAGCACGGCTTCCCGCGTCAGGTTGAAGTCACGGGAGTGCTTGAGCACCGCGCCGGCGGCAACCTCGCCGATGCGTTCGTCCTGCAGCCCGAACCGGGCGATGAGACCGTCCAGGGCCGCGGTCAGCATGTCCTGGTTGGAGGATTTGGTGTAGGCGCCCCCGGTGCGGGCAAAGGGAATGCGGTTGCCGCCAACGATGACCGCCTTGCGCAGCTGCGGCGCCGTTGCTGCGGAGCGTCCTGCGGGGCTTGCCGCGGAAATGGAAGCTGCTGCTGTGGCGGCGGCTGCCGTGGCCGCGCCGGCCGTTTCCGGGGTGGTTGATTCCTTTGGTCCGGGTGCGGACTGTCCGTGGACGGACATGGGCTGTCTCCTTTGATCAAAGCGGTTACCGATACCCAGCGTACCTGATACGCTGGGTATCGTGAACATCCCCCAGAGTGACCTTCCCGGCGGCAGCGTGGACGGCCGCGCTTCGCGCTGGCAGTCGCACCGTGAAGAGCGCCGCCGGGAACTGATCAAGTCAGCCCGCAAGGCCGTGCACAGACTGGGCAGTGATGCGTCCATGGAGGACATTGCTGCCGCGGCGGGGACCTCCAAGTCCGTGTTCTACCGGTACTTCGGGGACAAGGCCGGGCTCCAGCAGGCCGTGGGCGAAGTCGTGCTGAGCCAGATGCAGCGCCGCATCCAGGAAGCAGCCCAGAGCGCCCAGACGCCCCGCGAGGGGCTGCTGGCGATGGTGTCTGCGTACCTGCAGATGGCGGAAACCAGCCCCAATGTGTACGCCTTTGTCACGCGCTACGCCCCCGGCGACGCCACGAGCGGAACCATCGCCACCGCAGGCGCCCTGGGCCATTTCTTCGCGGCGATCAGCGACATGATCGCCCGGCCGATGCGCAGCCACCTTGGCGACTCGGCCGGGCGCGAGGCCGTGATCGGGTACTGGCCGAACGCGGCCATCGGACTTGTCCGGAACGCCGGCGAACAGTGGCTGGCCAGTCCGGCGTCCCCCGCCAAACCCGACCAGGAGGCCATGGCGCGCCAGATCACCGACTGGCTCTGCCTCGGCATTGCACCCGAACTGCGCACCGCGGCACCGGCTTCACCACCCACTTCACCACCCGCTTCAGCACCGACCTTGTCAGAACCAACGAAGGAATCGACATGACCGAACTAGCCGACCGCTCCGCGGGCTCCCCCGCAACCGTCCCGGCCGCGGTGCCGGGCTCCCCCCGCCCGGCTGCCACGCCCGGCGCGCATGCTGCGGCGGCTCCCGTCGTCGACGTTGCCGCGCTGGGCGAGCTGCTGTTGGGGAAGTGGGCCGACACACGCCGCACCGCGCGGATACTCGCAGGCCAGCCGGAACTGCACAAGACGGAGGGCCTCACCCACACCGAGCACCGCCGCCGCGCCTTCGGCCAGCTCAAGGTCCTGGTGGACAACGGTGCCGTGCACCGGGCCTTCCCCGCGTCCGTCGGAGGCGCCGATGAACACGGCGGCAACGTGGCCGGGTTCCAGGAACTCGTCATCGCCGACCCTTCGCTGCAGATCAAGGCCGGAGTCCAGTGGGGGCTGTTCGGCTCCGCCGTGAACCACCTCGGCACCGGGGAGCACCACCGGAAGTGGCTGCCCGGCATCATGAACCTGGACATTCCGGGCTGTTTCGCCATGACGGAGACCGGGCACGGTTCTGACGTCGCCAGCATCGCCACCACCGCCACCTACGACCCGGCCACCGAGGAATTCGTGGTGCATACGCCGTTCCGGGCAGCGTGGAAGGACTACATCGGCAACGCCGCCGTGGACGGCGTCGCCGCCGTCGTCTTCGCCCAGCTGGTGACGCAGGGCGTGAACCACGGCGTCCACGCCTTCTACATGGACCTCCGCGACCCCGACACGAAGGAGTTCCTGCCCGGCATCGGCGGCGAGGACGACGGCGTCAAGGGCGGACTGAACGGCATCGACAACGGCCGGCTGCACTTCACGCAGGTCAGGATTCCGCGCACCCACCTGCTCAACCGCTACGGCAACGTCGACGCCGACGGAAGCTACAGCTCCCCCATCGCGAGCCCGGGCCGCCGCTTCTTCACCATGCTCGGCACCCTCGTCCAGGGCCGCGTCTCGCTCGACGGCGCCGCAGTCACCGCGTCGAAGCTCGCCCTGAAAACGGCAATCCAGTACGCCACGGAACGGCGCCAGTTCAACGCCTCCTCGCAGACTGACGAGGAAGTGCTGCTGGACTACCAGCGGCACCAGCGCCGGCTCTTCACCCGCCTGGCCACCACGTACGCCGCCGGTTTCGCCAGTGAACAGCTGCTGCAGAAATTCGACGACGTTTTCTCCGGCCGTGCTGACACGGACGAGGACCGCCAGGACCTGGAAACCCTCGCGGCCGCGCTCAAACCGCTCAGCACCTGGCACGCGCTCGACACCCTGCAGGAATGCCGCGAAGCCTGCGGCGGCGCCGGCTTCCTGATCGAGAACCGCTTCGCCTCGCTGCGCGCCGACCTCGACGTCTACGCCACCTTCGAAGGTGACAACACGGTCCTGCTGCAGCTGGTCGCCAAACGGCTGCTGGCCGATTACGCCAAGGAATTCCGCACGGTGAACTTCGGCGTGCTGGCCCGCTACGTGGTCGGCCAGGCCACCGGCGCCGCCATCCACCGGACCGGCCTGCGCGGTGTCGCGCAGTTCATGGCGGATTCCGGTTCGGTGCAGAAGGCCGCCATCGCGATCAAGGACGAGGCAAGCCAGCGCGCACTGCTGACCGACCGGGTGCAGACCATGGTCGCCGACGTCGGCTCCGCCCTCAAGGGCGCGAACAAGCTGCCGCAGCAGCAGGGCGCGGCCTTGTTCAACAGCCACCAGAACGAGCTCATCGAGGCCGCCCAGGCGCACGCCGAGCTGCTGCAGTGGGAGGCCTTCACCGAAGCGCTGGGCACGGTCACGGACCCGGGCACCAGGAAGGTCCTGACCTGGCTGCGCGACCTCTTCGGGCTGTCCCTGATCGAGGACAACCTGGCCTGGTACCTGATGAACGGCCGGCTCTCCATGCACCGCGCCCGGACCGTGGGCGACTACATCAACCGCCTGCTCGTGAAGATCCGCCCGCACGCCCTGGACTTGGTCGACGCCTTCGGGTTCGGCCCCGAACACCTCCGCGCCGAGATTGCCACGGGCGCAGAGAAGCTCCGCCAGGACGAGGCGCGCGGGTACTTCCGCACCCAGCGTGCCAGCGGCGACGCCCCGGTGGACGAGAAGATCCTGCTGGCCCGAAAGAGCCACGGGACGAGGGCGCCCGGCGCCTGACCCGGCCGTCATTCAACGACGGCGTCTACGACGACGGCGCCGCCCCCTGAGCCGGGGCGGCGCCGTCGTCGTCTGTTCTTCCGGGCAGAGGGTCAGGAACCCGCGGGGAGCACCGAACGGTAGACCTCGAGGGTGGTTTCCGTGATGGATTCCCAGGAGAAGTGCTCCTCGGCCCGGCGCCGGCCGGCCTGGCCCATGGCCCGGGCCCGCGCGGGATCGGACACAACCTCGGTCAGTGCGGCGGCGAACTCGGTGACGAACTTCTCCGGATCCAGCGGAGTGCCGGTCCCGTCCGTCACCTGCTCGATGTCCACCAGCAGCCCGGTCTCGCCATGCTGGACAACCTCCGGGATCCCGCCGGTGGCACTGGCCACGACGGCGGCGCCGCAGGCCATGGCCTCCAGGTTGACGATGCCCAGCGGCTCGTAGATGGACGGGCACGCGAACGCTGTGGCGTGGCTGAGGACCTGGATGAGTTCGTTGCGCGGCAGCATCCGCTCCACCAGGATGACACCGCTGCGCTGGGCCTGCAGCTGCTCGATCAGGCGGGCAGTTTCGGCCGCCAGCTCCGGGGTGTCGGCCGCACCGAGGCACAGTACCAGCTGGACGTCGGCGGGCAGCTTGGCGGCAGCGCGCAGCAGGTAGGGCACGCCCTTCTGCCGGGTGTTGCGGCCCACGAAGACCACGCTCGGCCGGGACGGGTCAATCCCGAGGGCGCGCACGACGTCCTCGCCCTCGTCCCGGTTCCACAGGCTCACGTCGATGCCGTTGTGCACCACCTTGACCTTCGCCGGATCCACCTCGGGGTAGCTGCGGAGAATGTCCTGGCGCATGCCCTCAGACACGGCGATGATGGCTGCCGCGGCCTCGTAGGCGGTTTTTTCCACCCAGGAGGACAGGGCGTAACCGCCGCCGAGCTGCTCGGCCTTCCACGGGCGCAGCGGCTCCAGGCTGTGGGCGCTGAGCACATGCGGGATGCCGTGCAGCAGCGAAGCGATGTGTCCGGCCATGTTGGCGTACCAGGTGTGCGAATGCACCACGTCGGCGCCGGCGATGTCCGGAACGATCCGCAGATCCACCCCGAGGGTCTGCAGTGCGGCGTTCGCCCCGCCGAGATCCTCGGGCACGGCGTAGGACGTCACCGTCGCGCCGTGATACCCGGGTTCACGGGGCGCGCCGAAGGCGCGCACCTGCAAATCCACGTGCTGGGCAAGCACCCTGCTGAGTTCGGCCACGTGGACCCCGGCGCCGCCATAGATTTCGGGCGGGAATTCTTTGGTCACAATGTCTATACGCACAAACCCCAAGGTAGTCGTTACGGTGGAACTGATCTAGTGTGAAGACGTTCGGGCGTGCCGGACTGTTTTGGGGAAGTACAAAGGCGTTCAGGAGCGATCACCATGCCGAATAAGAAAGTTTTGGCCATTGTCCTCGCAGGTGGCGAGGGAAACCGGCTCATGCCGCTGACGGCGGACCGGGCTAAACCCGGCGTCCCGTTTGCTGGAAGTTACCGGCTCATTGACTTTGCGTTATCGAACCTGGTCAATTCCCGCTATTTGCAGATCGTTGTCCTGACGCAGTACAAATCGCACAGCCTGGACCGCCACATTTCCGAAACGTGGCGGATGTCTACGCAACTGGGCAATTACATCGCGTCGGTCCCCGCGCAGCAGCGTGTGGGCAAGAGTTGGTTCCTCGGCAGCGCCAACGCCATCTACCAGTCCCTGAACCTCATCCATGACGCCAACCCGGACATCGTCGTCGTCGTGGGCGCGGACCACGTCTACCGGATGGACTTCGCCCAAATGGTTGACCAGCACGTCGCCAGCGGCGCCAAGGCCACTGTCGCGGCAGTCCGCCAGCCGCTGCACATGGCGGACCAGTTCGGTGTGATCGAAGTGGACCAGGACAACCCGGAGAGGATCGCCGCCTTCGTCGAGAAGCCGTCCTCCACCCCGGGGCTGGCCGCGGACCCCACCCAGTTCCTCGCGTCCATGGGCAACTACGTCTTCGACGCAGACGCCCTGGTCGAGGCCCTGCATGTCGACGCCGAGCGCCTGGACACCAAGCACGACATGGGCGGGGATATCATTCCCTACTTCGTCGACAAGGGCGAGGCCGGGGTCTACGATTTCACGCTGAACCAGATCCCCGGCTCCACCGAACGCGACCGCACCTACTGGCGCGACGTCGGGACCATCGACTCGTTCTACGACGCGCACATGGACCTCATCTCGCCCGTGCCGGTCTTCAACCTCTACAACTCGGAATGGCCGATCTACACGCGCCAGAGCATCTCCCCGCCGGCCAAGTTCGTCCGCGGCCAGAAAAACACGGTCGGCACGGCCCTGGATTCGATCGTGGCCAGCGGCACCGTGATCTCCGGCGGCATTGTGGAGGGCTCCGTGCTGTCCAACGACGTCTACGTCGGCACGTCCAGCCGGGTGCTCGACTCCGTCCTGATGGACAAGGTCAACATCGGCGAAGGCGCCGTCGTCAAGCGGGCCATCATCGATAAGAACGTCAAGGTCCCGGCGGGCGCCGCGATCGGACTCGACCCCGAACTGGACCGGGCCCGCGGCTTCAAGGTCACCGACTCGGGCATCACCGTCCTGTCCAAGGGACAGCTCGTCCCGGAGCCCGGCGAGGAGGAGCGCGCCCTGTCGGCCGCCAACCTGATCCTGGTGCCGGACGCGGTCAAGGCCGCCACGGAGCACTGGCCCGCCCTGCGGGAATCAGTGGACAAGGTGGCGGAAGTCCAGGCTGCCGCCGTCGGCGTCTCGGCTCCGCGGTCAAGCAACGCCCCCTGAGCCTGAACAGCTGCAGCGGGAGCCCGGACCCGGCGTCGGGCCGGGCTCCCCGCAGGCTGTAAAATTGGGGCAATGAGCTCCCCCGATCTGCCCTCCGATCTGACCCCCGAGGAAATCCAGGCCTGCCTGAAGGTCCTGAACAGCATCCACGCCTACGACGAGGAGCACCCGGACTACGTTTCGGTGCGCCGTGCCACCGGCAAGATGTTCAAGGCCGTCAAGCGCCACCGCCGGGTCAGCAAGCGGGATCTGATCGCCGAAGCCGACCGCGCCGTGATCGCCCAGACGGCGACGGCGGCCCCGGACCGGATAGACGACGAAACCCGCGGCAACAAGCTCGCCCCCTCCACGACAGGGAGCATCGCCGGGCACCTGATCAAGTCCAGGCCCTGCTACATCTGCAAGCAGCACTTCACCCAGGTGGATGCCTTCTACCACCAGCTGTGCCCGGAATGCGCCGCGTTCAGCCACAGCAAGCGGGACGCCCGGACGGACCTGAGCGGACGCCGCGCCCTCCTGACCGGCGGCCGGGCCAAGATCGGCATGTACATCGCGCTGCGGCTGCTCCGCGACGGCGCCCACACCACCATCACCACCCGCTTCCCCAAGGACGCCGCGCGGCGCTTCGCCGCGATGGAAGACAGCGGCGAGTGGCTGCACCGGCTGCGGATCGTCGGCATTGACCTGCGGGATCCCTCGCAGGTGATGGCGCTGACCGACTCGCTCAACGCCGCCGGCCCGCTCGACATCATCATCAACAACGCCGCCCAGACCGTGCGCCGCTCCGGCAACGCCTACAAGCCGCTGGTCGACGCCGAGGACGAGCCCCTCCCCGCGGCCCTCCAGGCGGCCAACGGCGGCCCGGAACTCGTGACCTTCGGCCACGCCCACGACAAGCACCCGCTGGCCCTGGCCAGCACCGTCCTGGAGCACCCGGTGCTGGCCGGGGACGCGATCACCTCGCTGGCGCTGTCCACCGGTTCCGCCTCGCTGGAGCGCATCGCCTCCGGCACTGCCATCGACGCCGGCGGCCTGGTTCCCGACCTGGCCAGCATCAACAGCTGGACCCAGGTGGTGGACGAGGTGGATCCCCTCGAAATGCTCGAAGTCCAGCTGTGCAACGTCACCGCACCGTTCCTGCTCGTCAGCCGGCTCCGCGGGGCGATGAAGCGCTCCGACGCCCGGCGTAAGTACATCGTGAACGTCAGCGCCATGGAGGGCCAGTTCTCCCGCGCCTACAAGGGTCCCGGCCACCCGCACACGAACATGGCCAAAGCGGCGCTGAACATGATGACCCGGACCAGCGCCCAGGAGATGCTGGACGAGGACGGCATCCTGATGACCGCCGTGGACACCGGCTGGATAACGGACGAGCGCCCGCACTACACCAAGGTCCGGCTCATGGAGGAGGGCTTCCACGCTCCCCTGGACCTCGTCGACGGGGCCGCCCGGGTCTACGACCCGATCGTTATGGGCGAGTCGGGCGAGGACCAGTTCGGCGTCTTCCTGAAGGACTACAAGCCGAGCCCCTGGTAGGCCGCCGCCTTTATCAGGGCCGGCCGGTGGGGGCTACGGGCCTAATGGCCCTAATGGGGGCCCGGCACAGTACGTAACGTGGGTCCACATGAACACAGAGACGACGCCTGCGCCCGATTTCGGAATCTCCATGGACCAGTGCTGGGTGCTGCTGGACACCGAGGTCGTGGGGCGGATCGCCCTCATTGTGGACGGCCATCCGGAGATCTTCCCGGTGAACTTCGCGCTTGAACGCCGCTCGATTGTGTTCCGCACCGCCGGGGGCACCAAACTGTGGGCGGCGATGACGGCCAAGCCCATCGCCTTCGAAATCGACGGTTACGACTCCCACGAACAGCAGGCCTGGAGCGTGGTTGCCCGCGGCGAGGCAGAACTGATTGAAAACCAGCAGGAGAAGGAAGCCGTCGACGCCCTGATGCTGGAACCGTGGCAGCCCGGCGACAAGGACTATTACATCCGGCTCTCCCCGAAGGCCCTGACCGGGCGCCGGTTCAAGGTCAACCGTCCGGACCTGTGGAGCACGCGGCTCTCCGATCCACGCCGGACCTCGTTCGAATAGGGCCCCCGTCGATCGGCAAAGCCCCAGCCGGCCAGCCCTGATCGACTCGAGGTGGCCCCGCCCGGCCCTACTTGGCGGCCTTCACCTCGGGCGAATGGACGACAAGGACGGGGCAATGGGCGTGGGCCACGAGGGCGGAGCTCACGGAACCGATCAGCATGCCGCCGAACCCACCGTGCCCGCGGCGTCCCACCACCACCAGGTCGGCGTCCCGGCTGGCCTCAATCAGGGTGTGCCGGGGGTGACCTTGCACGAGGCGGGTCTCGACGTTGGCCGGCGTGTCCGCCCCAAAGGCCTTCTCCACCGTCTCCTGCAGGATTTCCCCGGCACGGACGTCGAAGTCATCAATTCCCATCGCGACGTAACCGTCGTATACCGGAGGGACGTCCCAGCTGGCCAGCGCCACCAGCGTCGCCGAGAGCGGCACGGCGAGGCTTTGGGCCTGGCGAAGCGCCTCCACCGACGCATCGGAACCATCAACCCCCACCACAATGGTCCGGATGTCCCTGGCTTCGGTCATGGCAGATCCCTTCGTCATACGGCTGTCGCATCCAGCCTATAGTGCGTGCTGGCCGTGGAAGCAGGTAGGGCCGAAAGTCATCGTGGACAGCCCGCCGGCCCGGTCCGGCAGGACCAAGGACCCTTGCCGGGGCCCGCTGCCCGGAGAAGAATTGCAGTCGCCGGGAACATAACAGGCTCCCGGAGTGGACAATGTAACAACGGGGACCACGCGGCAATAGCAGCGGCGACGGCGCCGGTGGCGCCCCGCTCAGCGACAATGGATTGAACAGGCACGACCCGCAGGCCCCATCTGCGGAAAACAGGCTGGGGAGCACCTCACCACTCATGGCAGCGCAAGCCGCCGGACAGGAGAATCATGATTGCCTGGGCAGACGCAGGTCTCGCTGCACCCGACGGAGCACCGGCCGTCATCCGGGTTTTCATCCTGGATGACCACGAACTCGTCAGGCGCGGACTTCAGGAACTCCTCGAGGGTGAGGGCTTCCAGGTCGTCGGCAGTTCGGGTTCCGCCGTCGAGGCGACCCGCCGCATTCCCGCCCTCCATCCGGATGTCAGTGTTCTCGATGCCCGGCTGCCGGACGGGACCGGTATTGAGGTCTGCCGGGACGTGCGCTCGGTCGACCCGTCGCTGAACTGCATTATCCTGACCAGCTTCGATGACGAGCAGGCCCTGCGCGGCGCCGTGCTGGCCGGCGCAAGCGGCTACGTGCTCAAGGAAATCGGCGGCACCGACCTGATCGGGGCACTGCGCCGGGCGGCCGCCGGCGAATCGCTCTTTGCGGAAGGGGTCGCCGCCGGCATCGTTGACAGCCTGGTCGAGGCCGAAGAGGTGGACCCCAGGACGTCCTCCCTCACGCCGCAGGAGCGCCGGGTCCTGGAACTGGTGGGCGGCGGTCTGACGAACCGCCAGATAGCCGCGGAAATGTTCCTGGCGGAGAAGACGGTCAAGAACTACGTTTCGTCCCTGCTGGCCAAACTGGGTTTTGAACGCCGGACCCAGGCCGCCGTTTTCATCGCCGGGCCCTCCTCACCGGTACCGCCCGCAAGCCATGCCGAAGCCAACCGCCCGCACAGTGTCCGCTAGCTGACCTCGTGACAGCCGCTCCAGCCGCCGGCGGCTAGAGCGGCACGGACCACTCAAGGCTCGTGCCGGCGTCGGGCTCGCTCGTGATGGTGCATTCGCCGTCCAGCATGCGGGCGCGGTCTTCCAGGTTGGCGAGTCCCCTCCGTCTTTGTGGTTCGGCGAAGCCGGCTCCGTTGTCCGTGATGACCACCGTCACCCGGCCCTTGACCACGCCCACCGAAACAGAAATGGTGTCCGCGCCGGAATGCCTGATGGCGTTGCTGAGCCCCTCCGAGACCACGGCCACAACATTGTCCGCCTTGTCCGGCGTCACGGCGTCCACCGGGCCCGTGATGATCAGGCGCGGCGTGAACGGCATGGACTTCGCCGAACTGCGTGTTACCCGCCGGATCCGCCCGCTGAGCAGTTCCGTCCCGCCGCTGCTGCTCTTGAGCGAGTAGATGGTGTCCCGCAGGCTTCGGATCGCCTCGTCCAGCTCGCCGGTGATATTGCGGATCCGCTCGGTGGCAAGCTCATCCTTGGTAAAACGGGTCAGGCTCTGGACGCTGAGGCCGGCCGCGAACAGCCGCTGGATCACGAGGTCGTGGAGGTCGCGGGCGATCCGGTCCCGGTCGGTGAAGACCAGCAGCTCCTCGCGGAGGCGGTGGACACGGGCGAGTTCCAGGGCGAGTGCGACGTGGGAACCGAAGACAGCCCCCATCTCGATGTCCGTGCGGGCGTAGCGCAAAGAGTGCGGGTCCCGTATCAGCAGCAGGAGCCCGTGGTGCGCTCCCTGCGTGCTCAGCGCCACCGCCAGCAGCGGGCCGGTGATGCCGCCGTCGATCTCGCCGAAGAGGGCGGAGGCGTCGTCAAGCACCACGGGCTCGCCACCGTCCAGGACACTCTCCAGCAACGGCGAATCGAGGCTCAGCGAACGGCCGGAGAACTGCGGACTGCGCTTTCCGGCGGCTCCGGCGACGGTGTGGCCGCGGCCGTCGGTGGCGGGCGCCACCAGAAGGGCCAACTGCGACCCGGACTCCTGCAGGGCCCGGCTTGCAATGGGGTCCAGCCCGCCGGAGGTGTAGTCCCGGTCGTTGCTGAGCATCAGCCCCGAGACGTCCATGCAGGCCTCCAGCCAGCGGGCCCGGCGCCGGGCGTCGTCGTAGAGACGGGCATTTTCAATGGCCACCCCAGCGGCGGCCGCCAAGGCCACGGCCAGGCCCTCGTCCTCGGCCGTGAAGTCGCTGCCATCTTCCTTTTCCGTCAGATAAAGGTTCCCGAAGACCACGTCCCGGACCCGTACCGGGACGCCGAGGAAGGACTTCATGGGCGGATGGTTCGCCGGGAAGCCGTAGGATTCCGGATGCTCGCGCAAGTCGTGAAGCCGCAGCGGACGGGGTTCGGAAATCAGGAGCCCCAGGACTCCGTGGCCGGTGGGCAGCGGCCCGATCCGGTGGGCCATCTCCTGGTCGATGCCGACCGTGATGAAGTGGCTGAGTGCCTGGTCGTCTCCGATGACGCCCAGGGCGCCATAGCGGGCGTGGAGCAGGCGGCAGGCGGACTGCACAACGCGTTCCAGCACAGCATCGAGGCTGAGGTCCTCGGCGACGGCGACGACTGCCTCCAGCAGCCCGGCCATCCGTTCCTGGGACTGGAGCAGTTCCTCAGCCCTGGAAACGAAGCCCTTGAGGACACCGTCAATCATGGGCTGTGGCTCAGTGGCGGCCTGGTCCGGTAGTTCCCCCATTGAATACATACTCATGGCCCCAATTCGATACAACACACAACGATCGTCCGCGCTGACGATAGTGATGCCAGAATACCCCGACACGGGGTCAAAGACCCCAGAAGGCGGACGATATTGCTTCGGATTGTGACCTTATCCCCTACCCCGTAGCCGTGTGCCTGGCGTAGGCTCGCCGCCATGAGTACTGATCCGAAGCCGGGAAAAAACCAGCAGGCACACGAAGTTGAGAACCTCGACCACCACGAATGCTGGCGTCTGTTACGCGGCGTCTCCGTGGGCCGGCTCGCGGTCTGGGTGGACGACCATCCCGACATTTTTCCGATCAACTACAAGGTGGACCACGGCACCCTGGTGTTCCGCACGGCGGACGGCACCAAGCTCCAGGCGGCCACGAGCGACACCCCGGTGGCTGTGGAGGCCGACGGCGTCGACGCCGACAGCGGCATCGCCTGGAGTGTTGTGATCAAGGGGCAGGCCGCGCCGGTGCAGAACCAGCAGGAGGTCATGGACACCGTGGGGCTGCTGCTGTTCCCGTGGCAGGCCGGCAAGAAGGAACACTTCGTCAGGATCACCCCGGACACCGTGACGGGACGCCGGTTCAAGGTGGTACCGCCGCTGACGTGGTGGACACCGCTGGATGACGCCACCCGCTCCGGGCTCGAATAACCCCCGCGTATCACCGTTGCGCTATCACTTTTGGCTGTTCTGGGACCCCAGAACAGCCAAAAGTGGTAGCGCAACACCGGGGGGTGCGGGGATTCAGGCCAGGCGGGTGATCTCCACGCTCACGCTGAGGGCGGAGCCGCCGCCGCCGGACAGGATGCCCTTGAGCGGGGGCACATCGCGGTAGTCACGGCCCCGCGCCACAGTCACGTGGAAGTCGCCGGCCGGCTTGTGGTTGGTGGGGTCCCAGCTGCGCCATTCGCCGTCCCACCATTCCAGCCAGGCATGGGACTGCCCGGCGACCGTCTCGCCGAGTTCCGCCGTCGACCGCGGGTGCAGGTAGCCGGACACATAGCGGGCGGGGATGCCCCGGCTGCGCAGGGCGCCGATGGCCAGGTGCGCGAGGTCCTGGCAGACGCCCTGGCGCTGGTTCCAGGCCTCCTCGGCGTTCGTGGTGACGCCGGTGGAGCCCTTCATGTAGGTCATTTCGCCGCGCATCCACTCGAAGACCGCCATGGCGGCCTCGTGCGGATTGCGCCCGTCAACGACGCCGGGAATGATCCCGAGCACTTCGGCGCCCGGCCCGGTGAGCTGCGACTGCGGGATCCAGTCGCTGAACTTGTTGAGGGTCTCCGGGGCGTCGAGGACGTCCCAGCCGACGATGTCGGCCTCCGCCGGGATCCTTTCCGCGCGGTGCACCTCGACGGTGGTGGTGGACAGGACCTCGAGGTGCTCGTGCGGCATCTGCATGTCGAAGGCCGTGACGCGGGTGCCCCAGTAGTCGCGGTAGCTGCTCAGGGCGGCCTGGGACGGCGAGACCTTCAGCGAGGACTCCAGCACCACCTGCTGGGGATCCGTCAGCGGGGTCATGCGGGCCTCGTTGTAGGAGAGCGTGACGCGTTTGTTGTACTTGTACGCCGTCTTGTGGATGATGCTCAGCCGGGTCATGAAACTTCTCCCACCCAGGCCAGTTCGTCTGCCTGATTGAAGTACTTACGGGAAATGGCGTCCGAGGCCTGCGAGACGGCCTTCTGCACGCGCTCCATGTGCTCCGGCAGTTCCGACATGAGGTCATCGGTGCGGTGGAACTCGAGGAACGTGCGGGCCTGCCCCACGATCCGGCGCGCGTCGTTGATGAAGCCGACGCGCTGGGCCGAGGGGTCCAGCTTGGCCAGGCACTCGTCGGCGTCGCGCAGCGCATACACGATGGACCGCGGGAACAACCGGTCCAGCAGCAGGAACTCGGCCGCGTGCTGGTCGCCGAAGGCCGCGCGGCGGGTCCGCAGGAACGACTCGTACGCGCCCGCGCAGCGGAGCATGTTCACCCACGACATGCCCGCGGAGAGGACGTCCCGGGTGGAGAGCATCCGCGCGGTCATGTCGGCGCGTTCGAGCGAGCGGCCCAGCACGAGGAACTGCCAGCTCTCGTCGTGGCTCACCGTGGTGTCCGCGAGGCCGCTGACCATGGCCGTGCGTTCCAGCACCCAGTTGCAGAAACGGTAGGTGCCGACGACGTCCTTGCGGTGCTGGTTGAGCCCGTAGTAGGTGGTGTTCAGGCTCTCCCACAGCCCGGATGACACGGTTTCCCGGGCGCGCCGGGCGTTTTCCCGGGCCGCGCCCAGGGAACCGGCAATGGACGTGGCGCTCTGCTTGTCGTAGGCCAGCGCGTTCAGGAGTTCGGGGAGGCCGAACTCCTCGCTTTGCGCACGGGCGCCCATGACGGCGAGGAGTTCCTGCGCCACGCTGCGCTGTTCCTCCATCGGCAGGTGGTTGAGCCGCTCGAGGTGGACGTCGAGGATCCGGGCAGTGCCGTCAGCCCGTTCCACATAGCGGCCGATCCAAAACAGTGACTCGGCGATACGGCTAAGCATTCGCGGTTACCTCCAGCGCATCGGAAATCTGAAAAGAAGAATTCGGCGGAACGACGATCGACACGGCGCCGCGGCTCACTGCTGCTGCTCCTTCTGGCTGTCGCGCCAGTTGCTCTCGACCGGCCAGACCGAGACCCGTTCGCGGACCGTGATGGCCGGGCGGGGCAGGGTCTCCACCGGAACCTCCGGAGAGTCCGCCAGCACCCAGGTGTCCTTGGAACCGCCGCCCTGGCTGGAGTTGACGATCAGGGAGCCTTCCTTGAGCGCCACCCGGGTCAGCCCGCCGGGCAGGACCCAGACGTCGTCGCCGTCGTTGACTGCGAAGGGGCGCAGGTCCACGTGCCGCGGGCCGAACTTGTCGCCGCTGAGCGTGGGAACCGTGGACAGCTGCAGGACCGGCTGCGCGATCCAGCCGCGGGGGTCCGCGATGACGCGCTTGCGCAGCGCCTCCAGCTCCTCCTTGGTCGCGTCCGGGCCGATCACCAGGCCCTTGCCGCCGGACCCGTCCACGGGCTTGACCACGAGTTCGTCAAGACGGTCCAGGACCTCTTCCCGGGCTGCTTTTTCTTCCAGCCGGAACGTGTCCACGTTGGCGATCACGGGTTCTTCATTGAGGTAGTAGCGGATCAGGTCCGGGACGTAGCTGTAGACCAGCTTGTCATCGGCGACGCCGTTGCCCACGGCGTTGGCGATGGTGACGCCGCCGGCGCGGGCCGCGTTGACCAGGCCCGGGCAGCCGAGCATGGAATCGGCGCGGAACTGCAGCGGGTCCAGGAACTCGTCGTCGATGCGCTTGTAGATCACGTCCACGCGCTGCTCACCGGCGGTGGTGCGCATGTAGACGCGGTTGCCGCGGCAGATGAGGTCGCGTCCTTCGACGAGTTCCACACCCATCAGGCCGGCGAGCAGGGTGTGCTCGAAGTAGGCGCTGTTGAAGACGCCGGGGGTCAGGACCACCACGGTGGGGTCGTCGACGCCGGACGGTGCCGTCTTGCGGAGGGCGGACAGCAGCCGGCGGGGATACTCTTCGACCGGCCGGATGAGCTGCTGGCCAAAAGCCTCGGGCAGGCCCTTGGCCATCGCGCGGCGGTTCTCCAGGACGTAGCTGACACCGGAGGGGACGCGGACATTGTCCTCGAGGACCCGGAACGTCCCGGCGGCGTCGCGGACAACGTCGATGCCGGAGATATGGACGCGGACGCCGCCGGCGGGCTCGAAGCCGTGCACCTGGCGGTGGAAGTGGGCGCTCGTCGTGACGAGCTGGCGCGGGATGACGCCGTCGGCCACCACGGCCATCTTGTCGTAGACGTCGTTGAGGAATGCCTCGAGCGCGCGGACGCGCTGCGCCACGCCCTTCTCCAGCACGGTCCACTCGTCCGCCGGGATGACCCGGGGCACGATGTCGAGCGGGAAGGGCCGCTCCTCCCCCGCGAAGTCGAACGTGACACCGCGGTCCAGGAAGGTCCGGGCCATGGAATCGGCCCGGGCGGTGACGTCGGCCAGCGAAAGTTCCTGCAGGGCTCCGGCAACCTGCCCGTAGGACTGCCGGGGCTGTTGCTCGGGGGTAAACATCTCGTCGTAGGCGCCGGAGCGTTCGGCGGCCACCGAGTAATCCTGGAATAGGTCAGACATGTCACTAGACAATCACCTTTTTGTTGCGAAATCATTTCGGCGCCCGCTGGAGCGTGGCGCCGGGGCGCGGGAAACCGCCGGGTGTCGCGCCGTCCGCGTGCCGCCGGCCCGGGCGCTCCCGGCCGGCGGCCGCCGTGGCGTTTACGGCTTTTCCCGGCGCTTGCGTCAAGGTAGACACGTGCCACCGTTTACGCTCAAACCGCTGACCCGGGCCGACCCGTTGCCGGGCCTGCTGCCGGGCCTGCTGTCCGCCGCCGCCGCCGTCGTGCTGGCCCTCGCCGTCCACAGCATGGTCCCGGTGCTCCCGGCCATGACGCTGGCCGTGGCGTTCGGGCTCCTCGCCGCGAATTTCCCGGGGCTGTCCGGCTGGACCGCAGGCCAGGGCCGGCCGGGCCTGGATTTCGCCGGCAAGCACCTGATGCGCGCCGGGATCGTGGTCCTGGGCCTGAAGGTCAGCCTCGTCGATGTGCTTGGACTCGGCTGGGCCGCGCTGCTGCTGATCACGGGCGTGGTCCTGGCCGCGTTCGCCGGAACGTACGGCATCAGCCGGCTGTTCCGGCTGCCGCCACCGGTGTCGCTGCTGATCGCCACCGGCTTTTCCATCTGCGGGGCCTCGGCGATCGGGGCGATGGCAGCGGCACGCCGGATCCGGCAGCACGACACCGTGCTCCCGGTGGCCCTCGTGACCCTGTGCGGCACCCTCGCCATCGGTGTGCTGCCGCTGCTCATCGGGCCGCTGGGGCTCAGCCCCGCCGTCTTCGGCGCCTGGGCCGGGGCGTCGGTGCACGACGTCGGCCAGGTGGTGGCCACCGCGCAGACGGCCGGGGCGTCGGCGCTGGCCGTCGCCGTCGTCGTCAAACTCACCCGGGTGATCCTCCTGGCGCCCATGGTCGCCGCCGCCGGGCTGCACCACCGCAGCAGCGCCGACGCCGGCGACGGCTTGAAGCGGCCGCCCATCGTCCCGTTGTTCGTGCTCGGCTTCGTCGCCCTGGCGGCCCTGCGCACCACGGGCTGGCTCTCCCCCGGGGTCCTTGACGCCGCCGCGGTCCTCCAGGACGTGCTGCTGGGGATGGCGCTCTTCGGCCTCGGCTCGGCGGTGCGGGTGGGCGAGTTGCTGCACACCGGGG
The DNA here is from genome assembly GCF_040547365.1 of Pseudarthrobacter sp. PvP090. Classification (NCBI taxonomy): domain Bacteria; kingdom Bacillati; phylum Actinomycetota; class Actinomycetes; order Micrococcales; family Micrococcaceae; genus Pseudarthrobacter; species Pseudarthrobacter sp. PvP090. The sequence goes on along the minus strand of NZ_JBEPPO010000007.1, from coordinate 21,610 downwards.
CCCGGGCCCTGCTGGCCGCGCTGGCGTCGTGGCTGCTGATCGCCGGGCTGGGGCTGGGCGCCGCGTTCCTCATGATTAGATAGCGGGGTGTCGAACCAGAACCTGCGCCGCGATGAAGCCGCAACCCGCTCCGCCCTGATCACCACCCACAGCTACGACGTCTCCCTGGACGTCCGGCAGGCTGCGGATCCGGACGTCGCCGGCTACACGAGCCGGAGCGTGATCACCTTCTCCGCGGGCAAGCCCGGGGCCTCGACGTTCCTGGACTTCATCGGCAGCGAGGTGCACAGCGTCTTCCTCAACGGCAAGGGACTGGCGGTCGCCGACGTCGTGGACGGCTCCCGGATCCGGCTCGACAACCTCCAGGCGGAGAACCAGGTCACCGTCACCGGCACCGCGCTGTACAGCACCTCCGGCGAGGGCATGCACCGCTTCTTCGACCCGGCCGACGGCCAGTGCTACCTCTACACCCAGTACGAGCCCGCCGACGCCCGCCGGGTCTTCGCCAACTTCGAACAGCCTGACCTCAAGGCGGAATTCACCTTCCACGTCATGGCACCCTCCGCCTGGCAGGTGTCCTCGAACGGCATCGAAACGCAGCGCACGCTCCTCACCAGCGATCCGGACACGAGCCGCTGGGACTTCGCCCCCACCAAGGCGATGTCCACGTACATCACGACGGTGCTGGCCGGCCCGTACTTCAAGGCCGAGGACTCCTGGAGCAGGACGCTCGACAACGGCACCAGCCTGGAGGTGCCGCTGGCACTCTACTGCCGCGCCTCGATGGCGCCGTCGTTCGACCCCGAGGCCCTCTTCGCCCTCACCAGGAACGGCCTGGACTTCTTCAACGAGCTCTTCGACTTCCCGTACCCGTGGGGGAAATACGACCAGGCCTTCGTCCCCGAATACAACCTCGGCGCCATGGAGAACCCCGGCCTGGTGACCTTCACGGAAAGCTACGTCTTCACCTCCCGGGCCGCCGATTCGCAGTACCAGGCGCGCGCCAACACCCTTCTGCACGAGATGGCGCACATGTGGTTCGGCGATCTCGTCACGATGCAGTGGTGGGACGACCTGTGGCTTAAGGAGTCCTTCGCGGACTACATGGGCACCCTCGGCGTGGACCGCACCACGGACTGGGCCACGGCCTGGGTGAATTTCGCGAACAACCGCAAGGCCTGGGCCTACGTGCAGGACCAGCTGCCGACCACGCACCCGATCGTCGCGGATATCCCCGACCTCGAGGCTGCCAAACAGAACTTCGACGGCATCACCTACGCCAAGGGCGCCTCGGTCCTCAAGCAGCTGGTGGCCTACGTGGGCTTCGAGGCCTTCGTGGCCGGCTCGCGCCAGTACTTCAAGGACCACGCCTACTCCAACACCACCCTGGCGGACCTGCTGGCCGCGCTCAGCGCCGCCTCCGGCCGGGACCTCGCGGACTGGGCCGGCCAGTGGTTGCAGACTTCCGGGATCTCCACCCTCACCAGCGAGATCGAGGAGCACGGCGGCGTCCTCGGCACGGTCACCATCATCCAGGACGCCGTGGACCCGACGACGGGCCGGCAGGAGCCGCGGCCGCACCGGCTGCGGATCGGCCTCTACGGGATGGACGACGACGGCGCCCTGGTCCGCACCGACAGCATCGAGACCGACGTCAGCGGGGCCCGGACCGAGGTGACGGCCCTGTCCGGGAAAGCCCGGCCGGCCCTGCTGCTGGTCAACGACGAGGACCTCAGCTACGCCAAGGTCCGGCTGGACCCGCGCTCCGAAGCCACCGTACGGGCCTCCCTGGGCGCGCTCAGCGATCCGATGGCCCGGGCCCTGTGCTGGACCGCCCTCTGGGACTCGGCCCGTGACGCCGTCACGCCGTCGTCCCTCTACGTCGACGCCGTCACGCGCTTCGGGCCCGCGGAAACCGGCATCGGCGTGCTGCTCAACGTCCTGGGCAACGCGGCCACCGCGATCGAGCGCTACGTCCCCGTGGGCGCGCGGGCCGCTGTCCGCCACGGTTTCCTGTCCCTCGCGGCAGACGAGTTCCAGCGGGCCGCGCCGGGTTCGGACCACCAGTTGGCGTGGGCGCGCACGGTCGCCGCCGCCAGCCGCTTCGACGGCAGCCGGCTGGACCTGCTCCGCGGCGTCCTGTCCGGCAGCACGGTCATTGAGGGCCTGGCCGTGGATGCGGAGCTGCGCTGGAACTTCTGGCACGCGCTGGCCGCCAACGGGCAGGCCACCGTGGCGCAACTCGACGAGGAGCTGGCCCGGGACAACACCGCCGCCGGCCGATCCGGACACGCCACCGCCCTCGCGGCCCGCCCCGAGGCCGCCGTCAAGGAGGCAGCCTGGGCGGCGGCGGTGCACGGCACCTCGCTCTCCAACCAGCTGCTCAGCGCGACCATCGCCGGGTTCAACACCGGCCCGGCACCGCTGCTGATTGGATTCATGGACCGGTACTTCGAGTGCCTGGAAGACGTATGGGCCGGCCGCAGCATCGAAATCGCCAGCGGGATTGTCCGCGGGCTCTACCCGTCCGGCCAGGACCTGGACGGCGGCACTGCGGACACGCACGCGGTCATCGCCCGGACGGACAGCTGGCTGGCCGAACACCCGGACGCCCCGCGGGCGCTGCGCCGGATCATCACCGAACAGCGCAGCCACCTGCACCGTTCCCTCACGGCGCAGGCCCTGACCGCGAACGCACTAACGGCTGCTCCGTAACCGCCCTTTTGGGGGCTCAAAACGGCAGTTACGGAGCAATCGACGGGATTTATGGGGCTCTTAGGGGACGCGGTGCAGCCACTCCGGAGTGCCGAATTTGGCGTCGACCCGGTGCTGCGCTGCGGCGAGCTCGGCGTCGGTGAGCTCCGAGGGTGTCGCGGCGTACCGTTCAGCGAAGACCTCCATCATGGCCGCGACGATCTCGGTGCGGGCCAGGCCGGTCTGGCGCCGGAGCGGGTCCACGCGCTTTTTGGCGCTCCGGGTGCCCTTGTCGGAGAGCTTCTCCTTGCCGATCCGCAGGACCTCGACCATCTTGTCCGCGTCGATGTCATAGCTCATGGTGACGTGGTGCAGCATGCCGCCGTTGGCGAGCCGTTTCTGCGCGGCGCCGCCGATCTTGCCGTGCTCGGTGGCGATGTCATTGAGGGGCACATAGAAGGCGCTGATCCCCATCTTTTCGAGGGCTGCCATCACCCACGCGTCCAGGAAGCCGTAGGAGTCGGCGAAGCTGATGCCGTCCACCAGGGTCTGCGGCAGGTACAGCGAGTACGTGATGCAGTTGCCGGCCTCCATGAACATCGCTCCCCCGCCGCTGATCCGGCGGACCACGCTGACGCCGTGGCGTTCGACGCCGGCGGGGTCCAGTTCGTTGCGGACAGACTGGAAGCTGCCGATCACCACGGACGGTTCCTCCCAGTCCCAGAAGCGCAGCGTCGGGTTGCGGCGCCCGGCGCCGACCTCTTCGGCCAGGACCTCGTCCAGCGCGACGTTAACGTGGGTGGGCAGCACGGACGGCGCGATGATGTTCCAGTGGTGGTCCGCCCAGCCGGTGGCCTTCGCGAGGGCACGGCGGACGGTGACGGCCACGGCGTCGGCGGAAAAGCCGAAGAGCACGGCTTCTGCCGGCAGTGCCGCTGTTACCGCGGCGGAGATGTCCGCCGCCGCGGCATCCGCCGGGAGGCCGGTGAGCGCCCCGTTGATCTCCAGCAGCGCCTCGTCCGGCTCCAGGAAGAAGTCACCGCTGAGCGAGACGTTGGCGAGGGCGCCGTCGACGACGTCGAAATCGGCCACGACGAGCTTGCCGCCGGGAACCTTGTACTCCCCGTGGCGGCCGGGGCCGCCGTCGTCAGTACTGCCGGAACCGGGGACCGGGTGTTGGGTTGTCATGGCGTTAATCCTGCCACGTCGCGGCCTTCTGCAGGCACGATGGTGACGGACGCAAAAAGCCCGCACCGTCACCGGTGCGGGCTTTTTCAAAAGACCTTGGGGGAAGAAGTTACTTCTTGCCGCCGAAGCCCTTGAAGCGAGCGTTGAAGCGCTCGACGCGGCCTGCAGAGTCCATGATGCGCTGCTTGCCCGTGTAGAACGGGTGGGACTCGGAGGAGATTTCGACGTCGATAACCGGGTAGGTGTTTCCGTCTTCCCACTCGATGGTCTTCTTGGAAGATACGGTGGACTTGGTCAGGAACTTGACGCCGGAAGCCAGGTCGTTGAAAACAACAGCTTCGTACTTCGGGTGGGTATTGGACTTCATAATTGGACCTTTGTTCGCACAACTGGATTTTGCCAGTTGCCAGGTATGAATGGGATGGCCGGCGGAATGCACCGGACGGCCAGCTATCCATCATAGCGGAAAGTCGGCGCCGTCGCCGCCTGACCAGCGGCGCTGTCCCGTGCAGCGAATAGTGCAGCGGTTCAGTCCCGGGGGCGCAGCTCCCAGAAGGCGACGGCGGACGCCGCCGCGACGTTGAGCGAGTCAACGCCTGCGCGCATGGGGATCTTCACGGCGAGGTCGACGGCGGCGAGGGTGTCCGCGCTCATCCCGGCACCCTCGGTGCCCAGCACCAGGGCGAGTTTCTCCGGCCGGCGCGCGGCCAGCGCGTCGAGGTCCACGGCGTCGTCCGTGAGCTCCATGGCGGCCACGGTGAAGCCCTGGCCGCGGAGCACTTGCAGGTCCCCCGGCCAGTCCCCCAGCCGGGCCCAGGGCACCTGGAACACAGTACCCATGCTGACCCGGACGCTGCGGCGGTACAGCGGGTCCCCGCAGCGCGGCGAGACGAGGACGGCGTCGATGCCCAGGGCCGCGGCGGAGCGGAAGATCGCGCCGACGTTGGTGTGGTCCACGATGTCCTCCAGCACGGCGACCCTGCGGGCCCCGGCGAGAAGCTCGGGCAGCGGCACGGGCTCCGGGCGCTGCATGGCCGCCATCGCGCCGCGGTGCAGGTGAAAGCCGGTGATCTCCTCGAGGAGGGCGGCGGAACCGATGTAGACAGGGACGTCCGGGTACTGCGCGAAGATGTCCGCGAGGTCCTCGAGCCATTTCTCGGCGAGGAAAAAGGAGCGGGGCCTGTGTCCCGCTGCGAGGGCCCGCCGGAGCACCCGTGAGGACTCGGCGATGTACATGCCCTCGGCGGGTTCCCGGAGCTTGCGCAGGTGCACGTCCGTCAGCTGCGTGTAGTCGGAGACCCGGGGGTCATCGGCGGATTCAAGGCGGTGGAAGGTCACAGTCGGGTCATTTCAGCGGGAGATTGCGCGGTCACGGGGTCGGGTCACTTGAACAGGTTGGCGATCATGAACCCCAGCGCGACGAGGCCCAGGACGAAGATGACACCGCGCAGCACCACCGGGGACAGCCTGCGGCCCACCTTGGAGCCGATCACGCCGCCGATCAGTGAGCTCACGGCGATCAGCCCGACGACGGCCCAGTCGATCCGGCCGAAGGCGAACAGCAGATAGGAGGCCGCAGCCACAACGTTGACGGCCAGGACCAGGATGTTCTTCATGGCGTTGGCGTTCTGGATGGTCCCGGTCATGAAGATGCCCAGGATGCCGACCAGCAGGATGCCCTGCGCCGCAACGAAGTAGCCGCCGTACACGCCTGCGAGGTACACGAGGACCACGAGGATGATGCCGTGGCGGCGGTCCCGGATGGCGTGTTCGGGGTTTTGCTCGCGGTCCCGGACCCACTGCTGCAGCCGGGGCTGGAAGGCCACCATCAACAGCGCGAGCACAATCAGGACGGGCGCGGCGTAATGGAAGACCTTCTCGGGCAGGTGCAGCAGCAGGTAGGCGCCGGAGACGCCGCCCAGCAGCGAGGCGGGCAGCAGCCTGAGGAGCTGCTTCCCGCGTCCCTTCAGTTCCTTGCGGTAGCCCCAGGCGCCGGCGGCGTTTCCTGCCACCAGGCCCATCGCGTTGCTGATGGACGCCGTGACCGGCGCGTAGCCGAGGGCGATCAGCACCGGGAAGGTCACCAGGGTGCCGGAACCGACCACACTGTTGATGGTGCCGGCCCAGAGCCCGGCGAAGAAAATGAAGACACTATTGAGGAACTCCACGCGCGGTCAGCGGCCCGGTCAGCGGCGCGCGGTGGCCGTGTACCGGCCGGCGGTGACGCTGACATCCAGGGGAAGCCCGAAAGTCTGGCTCAAGTTCCCGGCCGTGAGGACGCCCTCGATCGGGCCCTGGGCCACCACACCGCCGTCGCGCAGCAGCATGGCGTGGGTGAAGCCCGGCGGGACCTCTTCGAGGTGGTGCGTGACCAGGACGATGGCCGGGGAGGCGTCGTCGCGGGCGAGTTCACTGAGCCGGTGCACGAGGTCCTCGCGGCCGGCCAGGTCGAGTCCGGCAGCGGGTTCGTCGAGGAGCAGGAGCTCGGGATCCGTCATCAAGGCCCGGGCGATCTGGACGCGCTTGCGCTCCCCCTCGGACAGCGAGGCGAACGGCCGGTTGAGCAGCGGCCCCATGCCCCACTCGTTGAGCAGGGCGAAGGCGCGGCGTTCGTCGTCCTTCTCGTAGCCCTCGCGCCACCGTCCGGTGACACCGTAGGCGGCAGTCACGACGACGTTGAGGACCTTCTCGTGCTCGGGGATCTGGTTGGCCAGCGCAGCCGAGGACAGGCCGATCCGGGGCCGGAGTTCAAAGACGTCGACGGCGCCAAGGATCTCCTCCAGGATGCCCGCCATGCCGCTGGTGGGGTGGATCCGCGCGGCCGCGAGCTGAAGCAGAGTGGTCTTGCCGGCGCCGTTGGGGCCCAGAATCACCCAACGCTCGCCTTCCTTGACCTGCCAGTCGACCTTGTCCAGCAGGGTCTTTGCCCCACGTACAACGCTGACGGCGGCCATTTCAAGAACATCACTCATAGGAGTAGACACTAGGACAAAACAGCGGACGACTGATAACCGGTACGCCGGGACGGCGTCGGGCCCGCGCAGCGTGCCGGCCGCCCGGCTGCCGCGGCGTCACCGGAGCGCCACGGATTCGGGTCTGCAATGGCCTGATCGCTAGGATTGCAGCCATGAACCTGTTCGTGACTGCCGTGAGCTATGCCCCGAAACTGACCCTTCCGGAGGTGCAGCGGCTCCGGTCGCTGCTCACGGCCGCGGGGGTGACGCTGGACGCGGAAACCCGCACCGGAGACGACCGCTTCGAGGTCTACGCGGCGGACGGGAGCATTGAGCTGGCCGCCGGCCCGGACCACGGCGTCACGGCGCTGGCGGAACTGCGCCGCGCAGCGGCAGAGAACGGCCCCGCGGGTGTGGACACGGCGATCGTCCCCGCCGCCCTCCGGAACGCGCAGCGGAAATTCCTCATCATGGACGTGGATTCCACCCTGATCCAGCAGGAAGTGATTGAACTCCTGGCCGCCTACGCCGGCAAACGCGAGGAGGTCACGGCGGTCACCGAGGCCGCCATGCGCGGCGAACTCGACTTCGCCCAGAGCCTGCACGCGCGGGTGGCGGTGCTCGCCGGCCTGCCCGCCGACGTCGTCGATGCCGTCCGCGCCGAAGTGAAACTGAGCCTCGGTGCGGCGGAGCTCGTGGCCGCCTTCCACGCCGCCGGGCATGTGGTGGCGGTGGTCTCCGGCGGGTTCAACCAGATCCTGCAGCCGATCGCGGAGGGCCTGGGGCTGGATTACTGGGTTGCCAACGAACTTGAAATCGTCGACGGCGCGCTGACCGGAAAGGTCATCGGTGAGGTGATCGACCGGGCGGCCAAGGAGAAGTACCTGCGTGAATGGGCTGCCACCGAAGGCATCCCGATGGAGCACACGATTGCCGTGGGCGACGGTGCCAACGACCTGGACATGCTGGGCGCCGCGGGGATCGGCGTGGCGTTTAACGCCAAACCCGCCGTCCGTGCGGTCGCGGATGCCGCCGTGAACCTGCCCTACCTCAACGCCGTGCGGCACATCGCCGGCGTCTGAGACTTTTCCTGCCGGACCCAGCAGCGAAGGCCGGGGCGGTTGCCCCGGCCTTCGCTGCGTTCTTACCGGCTCCCGCGGGTGGCGCGGATACTTAGTTGCTGCTCTTGTCGAAGTAGTCGGATCCGCCGACGTACTCGGTGTGGCCGGACTCGACGTCGGCGGTGACCATCTTGGCGACCTCGGCGGCGAACTCCGTGACCGAATACAGCTTCCCGGCCTCGGCGCGGCGGGCCTCGATGGCGCCCGGGTTGGAGCGGTCCAGCAGGGTGGCCGTGACGGTGCCCTCGATCATGTCGCCGGAGACGACGACGAGGGAGATGCCCTTCTCGGCCAGGTTCGGGACGAGTTCGCGCAGCGCGTCCTCGCCGGCGCGCTTGCTGCGTGCCACGGGCTCGTAGTTCTCCATGGTGGGCACGGTGTTGATGAAGTGGGCCTGGTGGCTCGTCACGAACACCACCCGGGACCCCTCGGGCATCAGCGGCACGGCAGCGTTGAGCATGTTCACCTGCGCGTCACGGTTGAGCTTGAGCGCGTAGCCCTCCTCCATGCCGGATTCCATCCCGCCCGAGGCGTTGAGGACCAGGACGTCCAGCGAGCCGAAGTTCTCCATCGCGGCGCTGGCCAGGGCCTGGACGCCTTCCTGGGTGGTGAGGTCGGCGCCGACGGCGGCGGCACGGCCACCGGCAGCCTCGATCTCCGCCACAACCTTGTTGGCGCGGGGCGCCTTCTGGCGGTAGTTCACGACGACGGCGGCACCCTCGGCGGCGAGGATCTTGGCGACTTCAGCGCCGATGCCCCGCGACGAACCGGTCACGATTGCGGTCTTGTTGTCCAGCAGTCCCATATGAGCTCCTTTGTTCCAAACATCCAAAAACGGTGGGTCTGCAGTCCATCATGCCAGCGGTGCAGGCGTTTTCCGTTGTCCGGGTTCCACAAAGAAGCCGCAGCAGGCTAGTTTCGGCCCGGCCCGCGGGCGTACGATCGCGGGCATGGAACGTCCGCGCGGGAGCGCCGGAGGGCAGGACACAGGAGGCTGGTCACAGGGCTGGACATCAGGCTGGACACAGGGGGCCCGGTGCCGCGGGGCGTGAGTGAGGAGTCCACACCGGAGCAGGTCTTCAGCGGCTCCCCGCGGGGTCTGGAGCTGTTCCACGCCGTGGAGAGGTTGCTGGCGGCGCCCACCCCGCCGGCGGTCCTGGCAACGAAAAGCCAGGTGGCCTTCCGGGAGAAGCGCGGCTTTGCGTACGTCTGGTGGCCGGGGCGCAACGTTAATTCCGGGGTCCCTGCCGTGCTGTCGATCGCGCTCCCCCGGCGCATTGACTCCGCCAGGTTCAAGGAGATCGTGAACCCGGCGCCCGGGGTGTGGATGCATCACCTGGAGCTGCAGAACGAACAGGAGCTCGACGCCGAGGTCGCGGGCTGGCTGCACGAGGCCCGTGCGGCGGCGGGCTGAGGCCCGGGACAGACTGCCGGCGGTAAAACGGACGGGCGGACCGACATGGTCCGCCCGTCCGTCCGCGTCGCGTGCTACGGGTGGTCGATCCTGATCTTCCTGGCGGTCGCGTCCGGGGCAGTGACGGGGGCAGGCGCACGCACCTCGAGGACGCCGTCCTTGTAGGTGGCGGTGATGTCCTCTTCCCTGGCGCCCGGCGGCAGCGCAACACTGCGCGAGAAGGAGCCGTAGCGGAACTCCGAGCGGTAGCCGTCCTTGCTCTTGTGCTCGGTTTCCTCTTCCCGCTCCGCCCGGATGTGCAGCATGCCTTCGCTCACGGAGACGTCAACGTCCTTGTCCGGATCAATCCCCGGAACCTCCGCGCGCACCACCAAAGTGGTGCCGTCCACAAACTGTTCGACCTTGATGGACGGTGTCATGGTCAGGTCCCCGTCAAGGAAACGCTTGATCGGCTCCAGCACGTCCGACGGGACCCACTTGTTCAGTTCAGCCACGATTGTCCTCCTGATTCCATGCCCCTGCCATGGTGTGGTCAGGGGCTGTAGCCCCATTACACACCCCGGCAGCACCCGCGCTAAGGGCAAAAAGTCCTGTCGTGGCTGCCCGGCGCGCCCCGCAGGGTGCGCGTACAGCGCCGGCGGCTCCCGCCGTCGTCGTCAGCTTTGGTTTCCTCCCTAGTGGCCCATGCCAAGGCCGCCGTCGACCGGGATCACGGCGCCGGAGATGTAGGCGGCCTCGTCGCTGGCGATCCAGCGGACCACGTTGGCGACCTCGGAGGCCTCGGCGAAGCGGCCGGCGGGAACCTTCGAGAGGTAGTCCTTCTGGGTTGCTTCGGCCAGTTCCGCGGTCATGTCCGTGTTGATGAAGCCCGGCGCCACGACGTTGGCGGTGATGCCGCGGGCGCCCAGCTCGCGGGTCAGCGAGCGGGCGATGCCGACGAGGCCGGCCTTCGACGCCGAGTAGTTGATCTGGCCGGGCGCGCCGTAGAGGCCCGAAACCGAGGAGATGAGGACAACGCGGCCCTTGCGTGCCCGGATCATGCCCTTGGAGGCGCGCTTGATGACGCGGAAGGCACCGGTGAGGTTGGTGTCGATGACCGACGTGAAATCGTCCTCGCTCATGCGCATCAGCAGGGTGTCCTTGGTGATGCCGGCGTTGGCCACCAGCACCTCGACGGGGCCATGGGCGGCCTCCACTTCCGTGAACGCGGCGTCCACGGAGGCCTCGTCCGTGACGTCGGCCTTGACACCGAGGATGCCGGCCGGGAGCGAGGATTCGCTGCGGTAGGTGACGGCCACCTTGTCGCCGTTGGCGAGGAAGGCTTCGGCGATGGCGAGGCCGATTCCGCGGTTTCCACCGGTGATCAGGACACTGCGGCCGGTGGTTGCTGTTTCAGACATGGTGGGGCTCCGGAATTCTGCGGCGGGGCGGTGCCGCGGTGGGGGCGGGATTTTCCTGCCTCCGATCTTAGCGCCCGGTGCCGCCCGCGTTTGGGCGGCTCTCCCGTTGGTGAGAGAATTGCAGTAAGCCTTGGGAGCGTGATCTGACAGCCGTGACACTCAAAAACCGACCCGGTGTACCTGTGCCCGGGAGCCCGGACGTACCGTCCGGTGATTCCGAGGTTCACAGCATCACGGACGCCGCCGCCGCGCACTCCGAAGAGATGCGCCAGCGGATGATCAAGTACGCCGTGGCGATGGGTATCCGCATGGTGTGCCTGATCCTGATTTTTGTCGTGGACGGCTGGTTGAAGATCCTCCCGGTCATCGGGGCCGTGTTCCTGCCCTGGTTTGCCGTCATCATCGCCAACGGAAGCGACAAGGCGGAAGTCCATGCCGACTCGCTGCTTGACTACGCGCCGCTGGCCCAACTCGATGCGCCGGCCGCCGGGCCGGCCGGCCACGGAGGCGCGGTGCCGGGCGACCCGTCGATGACGCTGCTGCAGGGCGAACTCGTCGATGACGATGACACAGCGACGGACGGCCGCGGCGGTTCCGGCGGCCCGGGCCGTTCCGGCGGCCCAGCCGACGGCCATGGCGTTCCCGGCGGGCACGCCGATGACGACGGCGGCCGCGGACGGGCGGCGTCATGAACCTTTTTGACCTCACCGGGAACGGCGGGGCAGCCGGTCCGGTCGACGCTGTCTGCTCCCGCAAAGCGTGCCGGAGCGGCGCCGAGTGGCAGCTGCTCTGGAACAACCCCAAGATCCATACCCCCGAACGGCGCAAGATCTGGCTGGCCTGCGGAGAGCACCGGGCCTGGCTCGAGGGCTATCTGCAGACCCGCGGGCTCTGGAAGGACACCGTGGCATTGAACCCGGCAGGCAGGGCAAGCTGAATGTACCGTTTTCTCTTCTCCAGCAAGTGGCTGGGGTATCTGTTGCTGGCCGCGATTTTTGCCGCGGCGTGCGTCGGACTTGGCCGCTGGCAGATGGACCGCCGCGCCGAGACACTGGCCGAGATCAACCGGGTCACCTCGAACTATTCCGCCACGCCCGTGCCGTTCGCTGAGGTCAAAGACCAGTTCGGCTCACTGGCGGCGGACCGCGAGTGGACCCAGGTGGAACTGCAGGGCAACTACGACGTCGCCGGGCAGCGGATCGTCCGCAACCGCCCGCTCAACGGCCAGCCGGGCTACGAAGTCGTTGTTCCCTTCAAGGTGGTCACCGGCGAGACCGTCGTGATTGACCGCGGCTGGCTGCCGATCGGCAACAACAACCCGGGCAGCCCCGACACGGTTCCGGCACCCCCGCAGGGGACCGTGACCGTCGTCGCCCGGCTCAGACCTGCCGAGCCCGAGCTCCAGCGCGGCGCCCCTGAAGGGCAGCTTGCCTCCATCGATCTCGCCGCCTACTCCGCGGAGCTGGGCTACCCCCTGATGACCGGCGCGTATGGCCAGCTGGCGTCGGAGAGCCCGGCGGTGGCGGACATGCCCTTCCCGTTCCCCAAGCCGTCCACCGAAGAGGGCACCCACCTGTCCTACTCGCTGCAGTGGTTCGCGTTCGGCGTGCTGATGTTCATCGGATTCGGCTACGCGGCCCGTCAGCAGGCCCGAAACGCCGCCATCGATGCCGAGGACGCCGAAGCCCAGGCGGGAGACGGAGACTCTGCCGGCGTCTTTATGCACTCCAGCGGCCCGGTGGCCCGCCGCCGTCCTGTCCCCCGCAAGCGGAAGAACGCAACCGCGGAGGAAGAGGAAGACGCGATCCTCGACGCCCAGGGGTTCTGAGGAGTGGCCGTCCCGTTCCCGGAGCCCGTGGCCCGGGTGAGGCACGCGCTGAACGTCCTCGGCGCCGAGGACACGGTCACGGTGTTCGATTCCACAGTCCCGACGGCGGCGGCCGCGGCCGCGGCGCTCGGCTGCGAGGTCGCGGCCATCACCAACAGCCTCGTGTTCGACCTTGAGGGAGCCCCGCTGCTGATCCTGGCCAGCGGCGCCGCAAAAGTCGACGTCCGGAAGGTCGCCGCGCAGCTGGGCACCGGAAGAATCCGCAGGGCCTCGCCCGAATTCGTGCTGGAACACACCGGCCAGGAAGTGGGCGGAGTGGCCCCGGTCGGGCATCCGGAGAAGATCAAGACGCTGCTGGACGAGTCCCTGGCCGCCCACGTCGTGCTCTGGGCCGGCGCAGGAGACCACCACTCGATGTTCTCGATCAGCTACGCCGAGCTCCGCAGGATCACGGAGGCCAAGGAAATGCCCGTCCGGTAGAAACTGGCCGAACGGAGTGGTGACAAATGCACGAGCGCAGCGGCGCGGCTGATTTGTGTAGCGTGCGTCTAAGCGAGGAACGAGCGAGCACGCGGCAAATCGGGCGCGGCGCGAAGCGGAAGGCGAGCCTGGGACCGGCCTACGCCAGCGTAATCAGGTCCAGGTAGTCTTCGTTCCAGTGGTCCTCGATGCCGTCGGGCAGCAGCACGACGCGCTCCGGATTCAGCGCCTCGACGGCACCTTCATCGTGGCTGACCAGCACCACGGCGCCGGTGTAGTTGCTCAGGGCGCCGAGGATTTCGGCGCGGCTGGCGGGGTCCAGGTTGTTGGTGGGCTCGTCGAGCAGCAGCACGTTCGCACTGGAGGCGACGATGGTGGCCAGGGCCAGGCGGGTCTTCTCGCCGCCGGACAGCACACCGGCGGGCTTGTCGACGTCGTCGCCGGAGAACAGGAACGAGCCCAGGATGTTGCGCACTTCCGCATCGTTCATGTCCGGGGCGGAGGACCGCATGTTCTGCAGCACGGTCCGGTCCACGTCGAGCGTCTCGTGCTCCTGGGCGTAGTAGCCCACCTTCAGGCCGTGGCCCGCGACGACTTCGCCGGTGTCCGGCTTGTCGACGCCGGCGAGCATGCGCAGCAGGGTGGTCTTGCCGGCGCCGTTGAGGCCCAGGATGACCACCTTGGAGCCGCGGTCGATCGCGAGGTCGACGTCGGTGAAGATCTCCAGCGAGCCAAAGGACTTGCTGAGGCCGTCCGCGGTGAGCGGGGTCTTGCCGCAGGGCGACGGATCCGGGAAGCGCAGGGCTGCCACGCGGTCGGTCGCGCGGACGGCTTCGAGGCCGCCCAGCAGGCGCTCGGCACGCTTGGCCATGTTCTGTGCGGCGACGGCCTTGGTGGCCTTGGCGCGCATCTTGTTGGCCTGGTCGAAGAGGACCTGGGCCTTCTTCTCCGCGTTGGCGCGCTCCCGCTTGCGGGCACGTTCGTCGGTTTCGCGCTGCTGGAGGTAGCGCTTCCAGTCCATGTTGTAGAAGTCGATCTGCGCACGGTTGGGGTCCAGCAGGAAGACCTTGTTCACGGTGGCCTCGAGCAGTTCCGTGTCGTGGCTGATCACGATCAGGCCGCCCTGGTGGTTCTTCAGGAACTCGCGCAGCCAGGTGATGGAGTCGGCGTCGAGGTGGTTCGTGGGCTCATCCAGGAGCATCGTCTCGGCGTCCGAATACAGGATGCGGGCAAGCTCCACGCGGCGCCGCTGGCCGCCGGAAAGGGTCTTGAGCGGCTGGTTCAGCAGCCGGTCCGGGAGGGCGAGGTTGGAGCAAATCGCTGCGGCCTCGGCCTCGGCAGCGTAGCCGCCGGCGGCCAGGAACTCGGATTCGAGCCGGTCGTAGCGGTTCATCGCCTTGCGCTGGACCTCGGCGTCGTCGCTGGCCATGTCCTCGTGGGTCTGGCGGAGTTTGCCGACGGCGATGTCCAGGCCGCGGGCGGACAGGATCCGGTCGCGGGCAAGCTGCTCCATGTCCGGGGTCCGGGGGTCCTGCGGCAGGTAGCCGATCTCGCCGCTGCGGGTGACCTTTCCGCCGGCGGGCAGGCCTTCGCCCGCGAGCACCCGGGTCAGCGTGGTCTTGCCTGCACCGTTACGGCCCACAAGGCCGATCTTGTCTCCCTTGTCGATCCGGAAGCTCACCTGGTCCATAAGGAGGCGGGCGCCGGCGCGCAGTTCGAGATCCTGGACGGTAATCAATGCAGCTAAGGCCTTTCACAACAGGGAACGCCGCGGCACAACGGTGGAATCTGGAGGGGGCCGGGGCAGTGTGGCCGAGAGAACGGCCTCTATCAGTCTACCGGCCCAGCTTCCGCCCGTTGACAAGTGCCCCGCCGGCTGCCCGAATCCCCCGATGGCGGCGGTGCCTGCCGTGTGCCGCCGTCCATCACCGGCGGCCATTGGTGCGGCCCTCCAGCAACGGGGCACCCGGTTAGTGGAGCACCTACAAAAAACCGGGCCCGGCATGCTCGTAAAGTCAGAATCAGCAGCAGAACCGAATTACTCGCGATAGGAACTCCCCATGACGCAGACCGCCGGCAGCACGGCCGCCACCCCCGCCCGGCAGCGGCACCGCTGGAACGCCACTGACCTCGGACTGATCGCGGTCTTCGCCGCGCTCGTGGCCGGCTCCGCCCTGATTGCCGCCATTCCGGTGGGCGGGATGGGCGTTCCCATCACGGTGCAGACGCTCGCTGTTATGCTCACCGGCCTTGCCCTGGGCCCCGGCAGGGCGTTCGCCGCCGTCGGGCTGTATGTTCTCCTTGGACTCGCCGGGCTGCCAATCTTCAGCGGCGGGCGCAGCGGTCTCGGGGTCCTTGCCGGCCCCTCGGCTGGCTACATCATCGGCTTTGTCTTCGCCGCGACGGCGGTGGGCTGGCTGACCGTCGTCGTGCTGCGCCGGACGGCGGGCCGTCCCGGCAGGCTGCGCGCGTTCCTGCTTTTCGCTGCCGCGATGGTGAGCAGCATCATCTTCGTCCATGGCCTCGGCATCCTCGGCATGATGGTCAACGCGAAGCTCGACTTCTCCAAGGCGTTCCTCGCGGACCTGGTCTTCTACCCGGGAGATGTGATCAAGAACGTCCTGGCCGTGACCATCGCCCTGGCCCTGCACAAGGCATTTCCGGACCTGCTGATCCGCCGCATCCGGACGGGCGGGGCCGCGGCCCCGGCCGGCGCACCCGCTCCCCACCCCGCGGTGGATCACCGGCCGTGAGCACTATTGCGCTGGACCGGGTTGCGGTGCGGGTGGCAGTTGACGGCCGCCCCGCACCGAAGACCCTGCTGGCGGAACTGAACCTGCGGCTCACCGAGCGGCGGATCGGTATCATCGGCGCCAACGGCTCCGGCAAGTCCACGCTGCTGCGGCTCCTCAACGGACTCGTGGTGCCGAGCAGCGGGACCGTCACGGTGGACAAGTGGGACACGGTCCGCTCGGTACGGGAGGTGCGCCGGCGCGTCGGCTTCGTCTTCACTGACCCGCTGTCCCAGCTGGTCATGCCGACCGGGAGGGAGGACGTGGAACTGTCGCTCCGCCGCTCGGTCCGGGACGGCCGCGAACGCAGCCGCCAGGCGGAAGCAACCCTGGACCGCTTCGGGCTGTTGCCCCTGGCCGACCAGAGCATTTACGAACTCTCCGGCGGGGAGCGCCAGCTCCTGGCCCTCGCCGCGGTCCTCGCCGTGGACCCGGAGGTGCTGGTCCTGGATGAGCCGTCCACCCTGCTGGACCTGCGCAACCGGGAGCTGCTGCGCCGGACCCTGGCCGGGCTCAGCCAGCAGGTCATCCTCTCGACACACGATCTTGAGCTCGCGCTGGACCTCGACCGGGTTCTCGTGGTCGACGCCGGCGCGGTGGTGTTCGACGGCGGGCCGGCCGCCGCCGTCGCGCATTACCGGGCGCTGTGCGCGGCGGGGCTCCCCGCTGCCGGCGCAGCGGCGGATGCGGCGCTGCCGCAGCTGGAGAATCCGCACTTGGCTAATCCGCACCTGGCTAATCCGCACCTGGCGCAGCGGCTTCCGGGGCAGTCGTGAGCGGCCACGGATTCCTGCTGGCCAATTACGTGCCGGGCAACTCGCTGCTGCACCGTGCGCCGCTGTGGCTGAAGTTCCTGCTGGTGGTCGGCTGCGGCATGGCGTCCTTCCTGATTGTGGACTGGGCCGTGGCGGCCGCCGTCCTGGCCGTGATGTGCGCCCTGTTCCTGCTCAGCGGGGCAGGTGCGGCGCGGCTGTACCGTGCGGTCCGGCCCGTGCTGCCGGTCCTGGCGGCGATCGGGCTGTTCCAGTGGTGGCAGCTCGGCGGCCCGACCGCGGCGCGGATTGTGCTCAACGTGCTGGTCTGTATTGTGGCGGCGTCCATCCTCACGGCCACCACCCCGGTGCAGCGGCTGCTGGACGGGGTGGCCTCGCTGGCGAAGCCGTTCCGGCGTTTCGGCGCGGATCCGGAGCGTTTCGCGCTGACCATCGCCATCATGCTGCGCAGCATCCCGTTCATCGCCGGCGCCTACAGCGACGTCCGCGATTCCGCCCGGGCCCGAGGGCTGGAGCGCAACCCCCGGGCTCTGATTCTCCCGGTCTTCATCACCACAGTGGCGTTCGCCCGGCAGACCGGCGAGGCCCTCGCCGCCCGCGGCCTGGGTGAGCATGACACCGGGGAGCATGCCCCGCCTGCCACGCCCCCCGCGGGACATGCCCTCCCCTGATCCCCCGGGACCACTGGACATGTCCTCCTCTGCGCGCGGCCACTGGACATAAGCCCACTATGCTCACTGGCCGGGCCCAGGAATGGGCATGTCCCCCGGTGCGGTGGTGCGGGTCTGGGGCTCGGACACCTCGGGACCACTGGACATGTCCTCCTCTGCGCGCGGCCACTGGACCTAAGCCCACTATGCTCACTGGCCAGGCCCAGGAATGGGCATGTCCCCCGGTGCGGTGGTGCGGGTCTGGGTCTGGGGCTCGGACACCTCGGGACCACTGGACATGTCCTCCTCTGCGCGCGGCCACGGGACATAAGCCCACTATGCCCATTGGCCGGGGCCAGGACTGGGCATGTCCCCCCGGAACCAGGACCGAGCTAGGAGAAGCTCCGGTACTCCAGCAGCGCGGCGGTTCCCATTCCCCCGGCGATGCTGATCAGTGCCAGTGCCAGCTGCCCCCCGGCCGGGTTGCGGCGTGCCTGGGCCAGCAGCCGCGTGACCAGCGCGGCGCCGGACGCCCCGTAGGCGTGGCCCAAAGCCAGGGCGCCGCCGTCGGCGTTGGCGTGTTCCGTGGGGATGCCGAGCCGGTCCAGGCACGCGATGGTCTGGGACGCGAACGCCTCGTTGAACTCGACCAGCCCCAGCTCCGCGGCGGCGACGCCACACCGTTCCAGCAGGCGTTCCGCGGCCGCGGCCGCCCCGATGCCCAACAGTTGCGGGTCCACGCCCGCCGTGTCCGTGCCGCGCACCACGAGTCCGTCGGCGGCCCCCAGTTCGCGGGCGCGTTCCACCGAAGTGATCACGACGGCGGCGGCGCCGTCCGCGTCGAAGCAGGAATTCCCGGCAGTGACGGTGCCGCCGGCGGCGAACACCGGAGGGAACCGGGCCAGCACGGCGGCGGTCAGCCCGCGGCGCGGCCCGTCGTCGGCACCGACCGTGCGGGATCCGTCCGGTCCGGACACCCCCGGCAGCGGCACGATCTCGGCGTCGAAGAAGCCCGCCGCGGCGGACGCCAGGGCGCGCCGGTGGCTGCGCAGCGCCAGCTCGTCCTGCCGTTCCCGGCTGACGCCGAAGCGTGCGGCCACATTTTCGGCCGCCACCCCCATGTCCGGATCGCCAAGGCCCAGGGGGGCGAACTGCGCCCGTGCGAAGAACTCCGGCGCCCCGCCGCTGTCCCGGCGGGCCCGGAGCGGTGCCGTGCTGATGCTCTCCACCCCGCCGGCCAGGTACAGGCCGCCGCCGCCGGCGGCCACGAGCCGGGAGGCGAGGGCAATCGCGTCCAGTCCGGAGCCGCACTGCCGGTCCACCGTGACGCCGGGTACGCTGACGGGCAGGCCGGCCTCGAGGGCCGCGAGCCGGGCCACGTTCCCTCCGCCGCCCACGGCGTTGCCGATCACCACATCAGCCACCGACACCGGGTCCGCTCCGGCGTCGGACAGCAGGCTTCGGAGCACGGGGGCCAGCAGCTCGTGGGCGTGCAGGGCCTTCAGGGCGCCGTTGGCGCGGCAGATCGGGGTGCGCCGGGCGCTGATGATGACCGGCTGGCGGTCGTCGGGAAGCAGCGGCTGGGTCTCAGCCAAGGCGCCTGATCCGCGGGTCGTTGCGGGCAATCCAGTCGAGCAGCAACTCCCGGCTGAGCTTGCCGCGGTCCGTCAGCGGAAGTTCGGCCAGGGCGAAGTATTCCAGCGGCCGCTTGCTGCGGGACAGCACGTCCTCGACGCCCGCCTTCAGCTGGGTGGCGGTCACGCCGCCGTGCGAGGGAACAATGCCGGCGACGACCTTCTGGCCGCGCAGGTCGTCCGCGAGGCCCGCGGCCACGGCGGCGGCCACGCCGGGAACCGACGCCAGCGCCAGCTCGACCTCATGCGGGTAGACGTTCGTGCCGGCCGTGATGATCATGTCGGAGCGGCGGCCCAGCATGTGCAGGGTCCCGCCGTCGAGGTAGCCCTGGTCCCCCACGGTGTGCCAGCCGTCGAAGCTCTGCAGGGCCTGGCCGTCGTCGCCCCAGAGGTAGCCGTCACTGACCATGCCGCTGCGGACGCAGATGTTGCCGTCGGCCCCGTCCGGCAGCTGGACCCCGCCGTCGTCGAGGATGCGGATCTCGACGCCGGGAAACGGCTTGCCGATTCCGGTGCCGCGCTGTTCCTGCTGCTGCCCGGGCGGGAGTCCGGCGCCGGAGACGAAGCTGAGCTCCGAGGCGCCGTAGTACTCGAAGATGGTCGCGTTGGGTGCCCAGCGGCGGGCTGCTTCCAGGGTCCTGGCGTCCAGTTTTGAGCCGGCGCAGATGATGCTCCGGATGCCTGAGGCGTCGACGCCGCCGCTCAGTCCCCGTTCGCTGAGGATCCGCAGCATCGTGGGGACGAGGACCAGCCGCGTGATGCCGTCATGGCTGACGGCGGCATGGGCGTCGCCGACGTCGAAGCGGGCGAGGGTGTGGAACTCCGAACCGGCGTACAAGCACTCGGCCAGGGCATAGAGGTTCAGGCTGGCCGCGAGGGGCCCGGGCGCCAGGGTCTTGTCGTCCGCGTGCAGGCCAAAGAATTCTACCGACGCGTCGAAGGACAACTGCCAGGACCGGCGCGAGCGGCTGAAGGCCTTGGGAACGGATGTGGTGCCGGAGGTCAATCCGATCAGGAACGGCGTGTCCGGAGGCCCGTCGGCGAGGTCCGGCACGGAGGCGGCCTCCGCCGCGGGCGCGACGGTCCCGCGGATCCGGTCCCTGATGCTGTCCTGCAGGGGCAGCGGCCACGTCGGGTCCAGCGCGGCGCATTGCCGATCCCCCGCCACGGCGGCCGCGAACGCCACGGCGAAGTGCAGCGAGTTCTCCTCGGACAGCACGGTCACGGCCGGCGTGCCCGGCACCAGGCCCGCGGCGGTGTCCCGCAGCTCTTCCCAGCTCAGGCGCTGCCCGGCCACGACGACGGCGGTCCCGTCGGGGCGGTCATCGGCCCAGCGCTGGAGTCTGTCGAGAAAAGGCATCAGACCAACTTTACCGGCCCGGAGCCGGCCGAAAGCAGGGACGCGATATTGTGACAGCATGAGTTTCAATGACAACGTCCAACTGGACCCCTCGCAGGTCCAGGACCGGCGCGGCATGGGCCGCGGCGGAAAAGTCGGCATAGGCCTCGGCGGCGGCATCATCCTGCTGATCGCCTCCCTGCTCGGCATCAATCCGGGCCTGCTGGAGGGCCTGGCCGGCGGCACGCAGGATCCCGGGTCGCAGAGCCAGGGCACCGCCCCGGCCTGCACCACCGGCGCCGACGCCGACGCCCGGCTCGACTGCCGCATCACCGGCACGGTAAACAGCCTGAACGCCTTCTGGCCCGCCTACCTGGCCCAGTACGACAGGCAGTACCCGCAGCCCGGCACGGTGATCTTCGAAGGGGGCACCAGCACCGGCTGCGGCGCCGCGACCTCGGACGTGGGTCCGTTCTACTGCCCGGCCGACTCCACCGCGTACTTCGACCCGGGCTTCTTCCAGGAGCTCGTGGACCGCTTCGGTTCCTCCGGCGGTCCGCTGGCGCAGGAGTACGTGGTGGCCCACGAATTCGGCCACCACATCCAGAACGTGCTCGGCAACCTGGACCGGGCCCAGCAGGACCCGCAGGGACCGGAATCCGGTGCCGTCCGTGTGGAACTGCAGGCTGACTGCTACGCCGGACTGTGGGTCCGCTACGCCACGACCCAGGAGGACCCCCAGACCGGGCTGCCCTTCCTGGATCCGCTGACGGAACAGGACCTGCAGGATGCCCTCTCCGCCGCCTCGGCCGTCGGTGATGACCGGATCCAGCAGGCCGCGACGGGCCGGGTTTCCCCGGAGGCCTGGACCCACGGCTCCAGCGCCCAGCGCCAGAAGTGGTTCTACCAGGGATACAAGACCGGCGACATCAACCAGTGCGACACGTTCGGCGTCGCCACCCCGTAACCCCGATCCGCTGCTCCGTAACGGCCGTTATGGGCCGTTGTCATGTCTCAGTACCTCGTGGACAGTTGATGTCTCAGCACTTCGTGGACGTTTCCTGTCTCAGCACTTCGTGGACGTTTGGTTGGCCATGAAGCCTCGGGGCTTGTTGTTCCCGACGTAGTTTGTGCCTATGGGCGGGCGCGGGTGGGTGATGATTTCCGTTCCGCGCCCGTCGAAGAACATGATCGTGGCCTCGTCGTAGAGGACATGGACGGTCGCGCCGACGTGGTCTTTACCCATGGCGAAATGCATGCCGATGACGGCAACGGAACCGTTTTTCCCGACCCGTCGCTGGACGCTGCGCCTGGTGGCGGGCACGGTGATTTCAGGGTTGGGC